>CABSKZ010000124.1 GCA_902478395.1 uncultured Eubacteriales bacterium
GCACCGGCTTGAAAAGACCGGCCAATAGCGGCGCGGTCAGCATCCCGGTTGTTTTGACCACAACGCTTTGCCTGACGTGTGTTTCCGCTTTCGCATTGTCCAGCTCCGGGCAGACCGTCTCTGCGGCATGCCTGCGAATGATGTACAAGAATCTCCAATAGCTCAATAGGCCACAGATGAAAAAGACAGATGCGCCCACCGCCCAGGTGATTGCCAGCAGGCGGCGAAAAAGCGCAGACTGTGCGCCGGTTCGCACGTCCTCCGTCCGCGTTTGCATTTCAGCGGCTTCCTTTGGCGCAGGGGCCGCTTGTGTTGCTTGCTGTGCCTGTCCCTGTGGCAGTTGCGCTTCGGTGTGGGAAAGGGTTGCATTTGCGGGATGTGCTGCTGGGATGCGGAGCCTTATCGGCAACACCATTACCACCAGCACCGCCAGCCAAATGTAATATTGCCACCGGCTTGAGAAAATCCTCTTCGTAAGTGGCTTAAACAGCAGTAAAATCCCCGCCAGAGCCGAACCCGCCGCAGAAAGAAGCAGTACGGACTGAAAAATATGTTCCATGTGTAGTTCCTCCGTATTACAATTCGAATCGCTTTTTGATTTCCGCAATGTCCTCATCGGATATCTGCTTGTTTTCAAAAAGAGAAACCACAAGGTTTTTTACAGAGCCATTATACAGCCTGCTGACGAAACTTTTGGTCTGGTCGGCTTTATACTCCTGCTCCGATATGAGCGGAGTATAATAAAAAAAACGCCCTCTTTTTTCATAGGTCACTGCGCCCTTGTCCACCATTCTGGAAAATAGGGTGGCAATCGTCGAATATTTCCAATCCTTGCTCTTGAGAGCTGCGGATACATCCTGTGCCGTAATCGGCCCGTCGGCCTGCCACAGCACCTTCATAATTTCCAGCTCAGCTCCGCTGATGCTGACGCTATCTTTCACCATAGTAATTCCTCCTGAAATCCAATTTACAATTGTAGATTGTAAATATATTCTACATTTGTAGATTCAATTTGTCAAGCCCTTTTTGAAAAAAGTTGTTTGGTTATCGAACAATGTCAGCGCGGAATAAAAAAATCCGCCTGCGGCAACGGTTTCAAGTTACCATAGACGGATGAAAAACATCTTTACTGTTTGAACGCTTCGCTGTAGTTGACAAACTTCATTTCTATCAGGTTCTCCCCGTTGTCCTCCAGCAAGACATCTGCAACACCTTTCTCCGGAAGATCTCCGTTAAAATAAAATAGCCAACCATCCTCCTGCGTAGACTCTACGCCGCCAAACCCGTCAAACAGCCCGTTCTTGTTCTGATAGGCCAGTTTTTTGCTTTGGCACGCCTGCACTAAGGCGTCCTGCGCGGTCGGTGCGTCTTTTTTTACGGCGACGGTTTCGTCCAGAAGAATTTCTGTTCCATTGATAATTTTCACTGCAGCGGCCGTTTCCTTAGCAGACTCCGGGGCGGCGCAGGCGGTGAGCGAAATCAACATCATACAATATAAAGCAGCTATCATTGTGGCCTTAAGCAGGCTCCTTTTTTTCATCATTTGTATTCCTCCTTTGTGTTCAATCAAATTCCCAGCAACTGAATGATGCTGCCGGCAATCATTCCAATCAGCACAACCGCAAGCAAAACCTTACAGTTTGCCTTCATGTCTTTATTTACGCGGAACAGCACTAGAAGCCCCATTCCCGCGCCGGAGCTAAGGCCCGCGATGAGGGAACCAAAGCTGACCGTTCCGGCCAGAAAGAGCTTGGTTAGCACCACCGAGGAGGCACAGTTCGGTATCAGTCCCACGATTGCGGCCATCACCGGCTGAAAAATACTGCCTGTCATCAGCAGCATCTGCAGGCGTTCCTCTCCAATCATTGCGATAACTGCGTTCAGAATGAAGGAAACCAGCAATAAAAAAATGAAAATATTGAGTGTGTGCTTCAATGCGGCGCGGAAGATACTGTGTTCACAGCCACAGTGAGCGCACATATTTTTGTGGATATGCGCTTTCTCTCCAGAAACAGTACCTTTCCCGCCGAACCAACGGGAAAAAAGGTCCATTAAAAGACCTGCCGCCAACGCAATACCAACCTTAAACAGAATAAGCTTTAACACGGTTCCCCAGTTGCCTGGGTAGGAAAGCAGCACCGGGATGGCCTCGTCCGAGGTTGAAATGAACACCGCAATCATTGTGCCAACTGTTACGACACGTCCCGCATACAGGTTTGCGGCCAACACACTGAACCCACATTGCGGAAAACAGCCAAGCAGCGCGCCGCCAACTGGCCCGAGCCTGCCGGAACGGGCCAAAATGGCCTCCATCCTGCCAGAACTTTTGTGTTCAATGAACTCAATCAACAAATACGCCGCGAACAAAAACGGCAGCATTTTCAGTGAATCAATAACCGTGTCCAGAATGATGTCCCACATGAATTGTATCCCTTGCCTTTCATATCTGCGGAAAAGAATCTGCCGCGTTGTCAGGATTGAAATCCCGTGAGGATATTCTCCCATTGCGAAAGCAGCGTGGGCTGGTTCCTACGGGTACACAGCGGATAAATATCCCCAATTTCATGGTGTTGTAACAGTATGAAAATACTGTTATATAATTTCTTTGTTCCCATTACAACACTGCGGATGTAATGCCACTTTGGTGAAGCGTGGGAGATATTCCGCGTGTCTGGAAACAAAGAGGCTTCCGCATCATTATAGCACGAGAGGAAATCACTGTCAACCAGGATTTCAATATTTTACCAGGATTGATTCGGCTTATGCCAGGCCAAGATACTCTTTGAGTTCCTCCAGCGCCAGTCTGCGGTGGCTGATGGCATTCTTTTCCTCCGGCGACAACTCGGCAAACGTTTTTCCGTATTGTTCCACATAAAATACAGGGTCGTAACCGAAGCCATTTTCTCCCCGTGCCTCCGGCAGGATGCTGCCGGAGCATTCCCCGCGCGAAGCGATTTTCGTCCCATCCGGATATACCAGGCACATCACGCATACAAACCGTGCGCCGCGCTTTTCCTGCGGTACGTTCTCCAGCTCGCGCAGGAGCTTCGCCGTATTCTCCCCATCAGTGGCGTGTTCTCCGGCAAAACGTGCGGAAAATACGCCGGGCTGTCCGCCCAGCGCGTCCACTTCAAGACCGGAATCATCGGCGAGCACCGGTCCGCCAGTCAATTGCATCAGCTCATATGCTTTTTTGTGCGCGTTTTCCAGAAAACTGACGCCATCCTCAACAGTGTCGCAGACGACGTTCAACTCATCTGTGCCGATAATCTCAAACCCGCTCAAAATCTCCCGGATTTCCTTCAATTTTCCTTTATTTTTTGTTGCAACAACCAGACGTTTATTTGACATATTTTTTCACCAGCGTATCCAGTTCCGGCTCTCCGCCCTCTGGCGCCGCCTCTTTGTACAGAGACCAGGTTTCACAATGCACAGCGCTTTCGCCAGGCTTTATGGACTGCAATTCGCCAAGCGTTTCCATTTCAAGGAAAATTCCGTTCGTGAAGGTCTCAAACGACATGCCGCCATCTGGGTAGATCCCGCCTTCCACTGGTCTGAACTGCTTGAGAAACAGATCGCCATGCAGAAAATACATTGCATAACCGTGCTCACTGTTAATGCCGAATTTAAACTTATTGAGGTTGCTGCCTTTTTCGCCGCAAAGTGTGATGTATTTGTCCCCCCAGTTAACGCGCGAGTCGCCCAGCTTGGTGTATGGCCATAGCGCGAGCAGCCGGTTTCCGAGCAAACCGGTGTCCTTTGTCGGCTGCGGAACAATTTCGAGTCCGCCCGGTGCGAGTACCGTCAAAGCCCACGGAGCAAGTTCAACATTCCATGATGCGGTATTTTTAATATGATGTGTCAGGGACACGTCAGAGCTGTCCGGGTCTAATTCCACTTCGATTTCATATGCAACCTGATTCCATTTCTGGGGAGCAGGACGAAAAATAGCACCCTGTTCCGTCAATGTATAGGGAACCGGGTCATTGTCCGGATAATAGCTGCGCGGCATTGCTTCGGGGCTTGTCCACAGCCGGTGTCCGCCGTAAATATACCACGTTCCGCCGCCAAACACATCAAACGCCGGGCCTGAATTGGAGAAGGTGCGCTCCAAATCCTCAAACATAATATTATCTCCGTCACAGAAGGAATAGTTGATGATGCGCGGACCAACATCCACAGTTACGATGAGCTTCACGATTCCGTTCGAGAGCTCCAGACACCTGCCAAAACTTTTATATTCAATTTCCCTTGCCGTTATTTGTGCCATAGTCATATCCTCCTTCATAATATATGAAAATAAACTGAATGGTACTATCCTTCCAAATTATAGCGCATTTTATCGCATGAATCAAGCTTTGTTTTAAAATAACATAAATTTTGCTTGTTTTTCACACGCATTTGTTATAAAATGATATTGCTGTCAATTGACAAGAGGGTATCTTGCCAATAGACGGTATCAATAAAATGGAGGGATAGCATTGGAAAAACTGAAGGGCAACGCGCTAGTCGGGCAGTCCGGAGGGCCGACGGCGGCAATCAATTCCAGCCTGGCGGGCGTATACATGGGCGCGCTCGAATCGGAATGTATCGAAACGGTTTATGGCATGCGCAACGGCATGCAGGGTTTTTTGGAGGAGCGGATGGTGGACCTGGGCAGTGTTTTGAAGAATGAGGATCAACTCGAGCTTCTGCGCCGGACGCCTGCGAGCTTTCTCGGTTCGTGCCGGTATAAGCTGCCGGACTCTGCGAAAGATAGCGCCGTATTTGAAAAAGCCTTTGCGTTGTTCGAAAAATATCAAATTAAATATTTCTTTTATATTGGCGGGAACGATTCCATGGACACGGTTATGAAGCTAACCCGCTATGGCAGGCAGATTGGCAGTGATGTGCGGTTTGTAGGAGTTCCCAAGACGATTGACAACGACCTGGTAGCAACCGACCATACACCCGGCTACGGCAGCGCGGCGAAATACATTGCGTCTACCGTGCGGGAAATCACAAGGGACGCGCAGGTGTATGATCTGCACTCTGTCAGCATCATCGAAATCATGGGGCGCAACGCCGGATGGCTGACAGCGGCCTCCGCGCTGGCGCGGACGGAAGCGGGCGACAGCCCGGATCTCATCTATCTGCCAGAGCGGGATTTTTCTTTTGACCAGTTTGTTTCTGACGTGGCGGAAGCAGCAAAACGGAAAAAGAATATCGTTGTAACGATATCCGAAGGCGCACACACCGCCGACGGGGTTTATGTATGCGAATCGGTTGCAAGCGGGACGGCGGATGCGTTCGGCCATAAATACCTGAGCGGAACAGCCAGGGTGCTGGAGGATGTCGTGCGGGACAAGCTGGGCTTCAAGGCGCGCGGAATTGAGCTGAATATTCCCCAGCGGTGCGCTTCCCATCTTTCTTCACAGACCGATCTGGACGAATCGTTTGCCATCGGGGAAGGCGCGGTGTACCATGCGGTGGATGGCGCGTCCGGCGTGATGATGGCCTACCGCAGACTGTCGGACGATCCGTATGAAATCGTTTTTGAGGCGCTGGACATCGACCAGATAGCGAACGCGGAAAAGACGATACCCGACGAGTGGATAAATGAAGCGGGCAACGACGTGACGCAGGCATTTATTGATTATGCGCTTCCACTGATTCAAGGCGAGGTTTTTTGCAGGTATGAAAACGGGCTGCCAAAACATCTGAAGCTATAAGCAGGGGCGAAACTGCCAAGCAAATGAGCAGAAAATTGTATAGAATCGGTTACGCGATAAAGACAAAAGGTATCCCAGCTATAGACAGCGGCGGGGATATCTTTTGCTACATGAAAGGAGACAGCAGCAATGTTATATAAAGAATATGGCAAGACCGGCAAGATGGTTTCCGCCATCGGCTGCGGCGGAATGCGGTTCAACGAGGAAGAATACCGCAGCGGGGATCTATCCAAGTGTGCGGAGGTCGTAAAAGCGGCTTATGATGCGGGGATTAATTATTTTGATACCGCGCCCGGATACAACCATGACAAGAGTGAGGATATTTTCGGGCTGGCGTTCCAAGAAATGAAGGGAAAACCATTTTATGTTTCCACAAAATGCGGGCTGTGGACGTCAAAAAACGGTGATGAAGCCCGGCGCCTGCTGGAAAAATCCCTTACACGCCTTGGCGTTCCGAAAATTAATTTTTATCATTTGTGGTGCATGAAAACAATGGATGACTACCGTGCCTTTATGCGCCGGGGCGGTATTTATGAGGGAATTAAAAAAGCGCAGGAAGAGGGGCTTGTCGAGCACATCACATTTTCTACACACATGAACAGCGCAGATATCCGCGCGGTTGTGGAAACAGGACTGTTCGAAGGGGTGACACTTGGCTACAACGCCGTCAATTTTGCATTTCGTCAAGGCGGGATGGACGCGGCTTATGAGAACGGTCTGGGCGTTGTGGTAATGAATCCGCTCGGCGGCGGCATGATTCCTGGGAATCCGGACTATTTTTCTTTTCTGCGGCAGGGCGAGGATTCCCTTACGGTTTCCGCACTGAAGTTCATCACCTCCCAGCCGCAGACCACGGTCGCGCTGTGCGGTTTTACAACAGTGGAGCAGGTAGCGGAGAGTGTAAAGGCTGCGGAAAATCTGTACCGGGTGGATGAAGCATTTCGGGAAGAGCTTGCAAAAAAGCTTTCCAGCGATTTAAACACCATGTGTACCACCTGCGGCTATTGTGACGAGTGCCCTGCGGGCGTTCCCATTCCAAAGTTTATGGAAAGCTACAACTATTTCATTTTGTCCGGCGGAAAGGATAAATCTGTTCTGGATCGTCTGGATGCGCATTGGGATTTGACGAACGGACAGGCTGCTTCCTGTGTGCGGTGCGGAAAGTGCGAATCGCTTTGCACACAAAAGCTGCCAATTATGGAGCGTCTCGCAGCAATTGCTGCTATGAAGGCTTAATATGCCATAACGGTGATTTGCCGGAATCGTACGAAACGGATGAAATGTAACCATTGCAGCGGCGTTTTTTACCACCGTATCTGCCCGCGATAGCGTTTCTCAACCCTTATCCTAGCGGTGGTATTGCGCAGCGGATAGGCATCTTTGAACAAATAACAGGCCGGAGGTATTTATACTTCCGGCCTGTTGGAGGTGGGTGCATGAGACATATACCCAATGTATTAACTGTTTCAAGGATTCTTTTCTCTTTGATTCTTCTGTTTGTCAGACCGATGTCTGGCATATTTTATCTTGTTTACCTTCTGTGCGGTATCAGTGACATGGCAGACGGTGTGGTAGCCAGAAAAACTGGAAACGTGAGCAAAACCGGCGCAGCTCTTGACAGCGCGGCAGACTGTGTGTTTATTGCCTGTGCTCTTATTGCGCTGATACCTGCTATGGAGTTTTCGGCGTGGATGCTCTGGTGGATAGCGGCAGTAGCGGTCCTGCGTTTTGCTTCCCTCTTGGTTTGCATTTCTCGGTTTCGTGTACCCGCTTTTTTGCATACGCGGGCAAACAAGCTGGCGGGGCTGATTCTATTTTGCTTTCCGTTCCTCTGTTCCGCGTTCGGAATGGTAGCTGCCGTTAGTGTTTCCTGCATCGCTGCGAGCCTTTCCGCAGTGGAAGAGTTTTTCATCATGCTGACTGCGGATACGCTGGAACAGGACCGGAAATCCCTGTTCGTGCGCCAGTAAGCCTTTGTCCGTTTCGTTTATCTGCGGCATGGCGCCTCTCCCGATTTTCATTTGCTGCAAGCTGGCTAGTGCTACCTTAGTC
>CABSKZ010000125.1 GCA_902478395.1 uncultured Eubacteriales bacterium
GTATGGGATGAAACCATTTTTTCGCCTAGGCTCGACAATAGAAAATTTTCATTTTATTAAGGCGTATCAAATATATCCGCCAAAGGACTTTCAGAAGTGGGCGGAAATCTGTGCAGGAATCATCCGACATTACAATGAAGGCTGGGCGGACGGCTTCAGACTGGGGATTGAGCATTGGGAGATTTGGAACGAGCCTGACAATGCTGTTACAATAGAAGAAAACCCCATGTGGAAGGGGTCTCCGGAAGAATTTTACGAATTTTACTGCACGGTTTCAAAATATTTGAAACAGCAGTTTCCCAATATCAAGGTCGGCGGATATGGCTCCTGCGGCTTCTATGCGGTCTCAAACGCCGATTTTTCCGAGGTGGCGCGCTCTACTTCCCGTGTTGAATATTTTATTGAGTATCTCAACGGTTTTTTAGAGTATTCCAGGGCAAATGGAGGCATTCTGGACTTTTTTTCGTGGCACAGTTATGCGGATGTGACGGATAATGTGAAATACGCGGAGTATGCCCGGCAGAAACTGGACAGTTTCGGATACAGAGAAACAGAAATTTATCTGGACGAGTGGAACCCAGGGGTGGAGCAGAAGGGGCTTCTGCGCGATGCGGCAAATATTGCGGCTGGAATGTGCCTGATGCAGGGTACGCCAACGGACATGTGCATGTATTACGATGCGCAGATTACGTCGGAACTCTGCGGTATGTTCGATTTTGTAGCGCATGATGTCTATAAGGCATATTACGCATTTTACGCCTTTCATAAACTGTATGTCTTGGGGCGTGAGGCCACAAGCAACAGCAATATGGAAGGCGTATACTGCTGCGCGGCAACAGATGGAAAATCAGCAGGAATTATAGTTGTGAACCGGACTGCTGAAGAAGTAAAATTTAATTTAGTATTGCAGGGAGCGGATGTGAAGGATGCAGTCTGCTACGCGGTGGATGAAGAGCATGATTTTCAAAAGAACCGCGCAGCGTTTTCCGGCGCCGCTATGCCTGCAAACGCAATTTGGTACATTCATTTTTCGAAAACTGATGGAGAAGCGTAATGGATTTTGTTTTGATAGGAATTATTCTTGGAATGAAAGGAGTACAGGGATATTTCAATAAAAAGGTAAGCAGATATTTAGAAGAACGGACAGCATATATTACTTACCTGGCATTTAATATGACGCTGTCAATGCTTTTTGCTGGTTTGTTGCTGCTGTTTGAAGCAGAAAAACCAGTGTTTAATGGCCCAACCTTCTGGTACGCTTTCTTGTGCGGCATTTCGGTCGCAATTTGTACGTTTGCTAACCTGATGGCTTTAAAAGAAGGGGCCGTTGTATTGGTGCAGGTGTTTGCCACGGCTGGAATTCTGGTTCCGTGCGTTGCCGGGGTTTTCCTTTTCCAAGAGGCAATTTCAGTTCTCCAGTTGGCCGGAATGGGCGTATTAATCGTATCAGCGGCATTTCTTATGCAGTATAATTCCACGCTTTATGGAAAAATAACGCCGAAAATGGTTCTGCTTCTGATTGTGACATTGGTGTCGAACGGCACGGCCATGCTGGCACAAAAGCTGTTTGCATTTTATGTTCCTGCTGGCAGCGTATCGTTGTTTTCACTCTTAAGCTTTGGAATTCCGGCGGTTTTGTTTGCTTCTGCGGTTTTGCCAACCGCAAAAGCCGAAAAGAAAAAAATAGAAATGCCTCCTGGTAAAGTATTGATATTTGGCGCGGTGCTGGCAGTGGCATGCTTGTTGGTCAGCCAATTATCTACGGTTGTATCGAAAACGCTTCCATCCGTTTTGGTGTTCCCGATTGTGAACGGAGGCGGGCTGATTTTATCGACGATAATTGCCGCACTGTTTTTTAAGGAAAAGCTGACTGGTAAGAGTATAATTGGTTTGCTCCTTGGCGTATGTGCACTTTTGGTTATTAATGAATTTTAAGGGAAACGAATGCAGAAATACTGAAATGATGTTGTTTTATAAATTTGATAAACCGTGCTTTTTCCATAAAAAGGCACGGTTTAAAGATTTTTCTGTAAATCTGATGATTCTATGATAGAGTATGTGATTTATCAGGCAGGCTGATTATTTGTTTATGAGAAACAGCCCAACAAGGCAAACCAAAATACCAACCACCTTGGTAACGGTAATGGTTTCGTGGTAATAGAAACAACCAACAACAATTAGGCAAAGAGCAAGTATTGAACTGTAAACAAGCTGGCCGGTGCTAATGTTCCAGCCGGCTTTATACATGTATATAGAGCCAGCTTCCAATCCAACGACAGACAATCCTAATAAGAAGGTGCTCCAGTTTAAATGCCTATACTGCTGCACTAGGCTTTCGCCGGGGTTTAGGATGAAAAAAGCGAAAGCGGACACGGCTGCTCCTATCACATATGTGACAGTGAGGGCGGCAAAAGGATTCAATCCGGTAGGCGTAGACTTGGAACATATGTTATAGAAAATATTCGATACTACGATAAGAACAATTGGCCAATATAAACGCATAATCAAAACCTCACTCGTGTTTTTCTATGAAAGCTTAAAAACCGGCAGTCAGATAGCCTGACTGCCGGTAGGTGCTCACCCGTATAGAGAACATGATAGCATATTTTCAGAAATTTATCAAGATAGAGTTTGTCATTTGGATAGTTAAACCATAAACAGTACTGCGTATATGAACGATTCGTGTTCGGTTACACAGTACTTTTTTTGTTGATAAATTGGGCTGTAAGACAGAACCGGAGGAAGAGAAAAGACAAAAGTTTTTTGAATGAGAAATTCGCGGGGAGAACCAATTCGTTTTTGTATATAAAATGAAGATTTAATTTACGGACACTTTTTCTTGCCTGATGTCAAATTTTGTGATATGATATTGACAAAAATGTGGTTCTATACCATTTCCTGTTTATGAATTCTAGAAATTTAGATTCGCAGATGGACGGAGGTAGACATGGCACAGAAATATTTTTCTATCAAAATGAAATTTCTTGTACTATATGCGCTTGCCATGCTAATTTCCGTCGCAGTTATTATTACGCTGTTTATTTATGTCAGAGGGCAGATGTATGATGTCGCACTATCGAAGAATGCGGAAATTATGACGGTGTTTTCCGCCGGGGTGGAGAATGAGCTGACCAGCATCAACAGCGCGGTAGACAACTTTTTTACACACGATGCGGTGCGCAACGGACTTATCAAGATAAAGGCTGGCCTGGCGGATTATGACGGTTATCAGTCCTATAAGCAGATAGATTCGCTGCTGGTGACACAAAATGTGGTGAATGATATCATTGAAGGCGTCAGTTGTCAGTTAGACGGGATCCCCTCAATCGCGTTTGGGTATAAAACACCGCCGATTTCCGTAGCGGAGCAGGCAGAAAGCGGCGCACTGCGGTATTATAAGCTGGAGGACGACACCGAATATATCTATGGTACGAAAAAAATGGACGATGGAAAAATGACACTGGTCATCTGTCTGAACCTCCAACGTTTAATGCGCAGGGCATACAGTATCTATGGGGAACAGTTTGATTCCAGATTCATGATTGTAAAGGATTCCGAGGTCCTTTACTGTGCAGACAGCGCACTGCAAACCCTGTTGCCGGATGCCTCGGTGGAAAACATGAAAAACCGCGGCACTCAGTTCGCTGTTTTTCGTGGAGAACGGTACATTATTCATTATATTTATTCCAGCCAGTCAGATTGGTATTATTACAATATTGTACAGGAAAAAGAACTGTTTGAGAGAATCAATTTTACAGTAACATGTGCGCTTCTCTTTACAGTACTGCTATTTTTGCTGCTTGCGTTATTGGTTTATATCATCACAGGAAAAATTACCTATCGGTTAAAAATCCTTTCCGGAAGGCTTCGCGGCATTGAAAAAGGGATTTATGAGCAATTGATTTCCACGGGTCGCCCATCCCGCCTTCCAGATGAGACAGATTCCCTGATAGCCTATTATAACAGTATGGTCACAAAAATCCATGAGTTAATCGACATCGACATGAAACGGGAAATCCTGCTGCACAAAGCGAAATATCAGTCTTTGAAAGCGCAAATCAATCCCCACTTTTTGTATAACACACTGGAAACGGCGAAATCACTTGCCCTAACAGACAGAGGCGGAGACGCGGCGGATGTGCTGGGTGACCTGTCGAAGCTGCTGCGGGCATGCCTGTCATTGCCGGAGTTTATTACGCTGGAGCAGGAACTGGATCTGATTGCGTATTATGTAAGGATTCAGAAGGTACGCTATGGGGAACGGTTACAGTTTAAAACCGAAATTCCGGAAAACATCGGCCAAATACAAATCCCGTGTATGCTGCTTCAGCCGTTGATCGAAAATTCCATTAAATATGCGCTGGAATCAATGCTGGAGCCGTGCCGCATTCTTTTGAGTGCCAGTATCGAACAAGATTGGATTATCCTGTCGGTTCAGGATAATGGACCTGGTTTTCCGGCAAATGCAATCAGCCATAAAGATGGAATCGGCCTGCAATATATCCGGGACAGATTGAGGCTGGAATATGGAGAGGGCGCGTCTCTGAAAGTGGAAAATCTGGATGAGGGAAGCGTGGTCAGAATTATGATTTTGAGGAGGGGGGAACGTTCAGATGTGTAATATCCTGATTGTGGAGGACGAGGAAATTGTGTCGGCTGGTGTCCGCAGAACGTTGCAAGATGCCGGATATGTCCACGTGGAGATTCGCGGCAACGGAATCGCGGCATTGGACTATGTCGCATCAAACCCGGTAGATATTGTCATTTCAGATATTCGGATGCCGTTGATGGACGGGCTGACCCTAATCAAACAGGTCAGCGAAAATTTTCCGGACATTCAGTTTATTATTCTCTCCGGCTACGGTGAATTTGAATACGCGCGGGAGGCTATGCAGTACAATGTGCACCATTATCTGCTCAAGCCTTACGACCGGAAGGAATTAACGGATATTATTGACAAAATGAAAGCGAAACTCAAAGCGGGGCGTAGGCAGAGCCAAGCGGCGGATGAAAAAGGCAGTCCGATTGAAAGCGATAATAAATGGATTGTTGAGATGGTGGACTATGTTCAAAAAAATATCGCCAACAGCGAGCTCAGCCTGAAAAAGCTTGCGAAAGAGGTGTTGTTTGTTAATGAGGGTTATTTGAGCAGACTGTTCAACCGGGAAATGGGTGTCAGCTTTCCGAAGTATGTCACCCGTTTGCGGATAGAGCTGGCCAAGCAGCTGTTGGAACAGGACTCCGCTATGAAAATTTATGAGATTTCAGAACGGACGGGTTTTGGCTCGAACACCCGGTATTTTTCGCAGGTGTTCAAGTACTATACCGGAAGCAATCCGACAGATTATAAAGCAAGGCCATAAGGAGAAGCAAACGTGAAAACGGTTTACAATTTTATACAGACATCAGGAAGTGCATTTTTTTGAACAAAAAGTGCACTTTTTTTGATTGTTATTTTGTGAAGTTTTTCCTATAATGAAATTGCAAAATAAAAAAAGGAAGGATTAGGTGGGTATTATGAAAAAGAAATGTTACCTCTTTACCGCAGCCTTGCTTTCGGCTGCTCTTTTGCTGGGCGCATGCAGCGGAACAACCAGCACGAATGGGAAGGAAGAGAAAAAAATCCGTATCGCGTGGTGGGGAAGCCAGAACAGGCACAATATCACGCAGCAGGTTATCGACCTGTACGCGCAGAAAAATCCCGGGATCACGTTTGAACCGGAAATTATCGGCGCGGATGTCCAGCACTATGAAAAAATGGCTACACAGGCTGCCGCAAACAATCTGCCGGATATCTTTCAAATCGTTCCTGGCTCCGCAGTCGCGTCCTCTTTTGTGAAAAAGGGACAGCTGATGCAACTCGATGATTTTGTCTCTAAAGGAATTCTCGATACCAAGGAGATTCCCCAGAGCGTAGTCGATTTCGGTAAGTTTGACGGTGGGCTATACAGCGTGCCGCTCGGCATCGGCACCACCTGCATCATTGTGAATAAGGATATATTTGATGCGGCAGGCATTGCGGTTCCCGATGAGTCGTGGGAATGGGACGACTTTTTCGCACTATGTAAAGAGATTCACGATAAGACAGGCAAATACGCCATTTATGGGTACAGCGCAACTTGGCTGATGGAAATCGACTACGCGGGCGCGATTGGGAAAAGCTTTTATAATGATGAAGGAACACAGTTGGGATTTGCGAAAGAAGATTTCGAAAAGCTTCTGACAAAGCAGGTGGAGATGATAGACGCGAAAATTATTCCGTCCATGGAGGTTATCGCGCAGGTAAAAGGCCTGGAGGACGACCCGTTTGTCAAAGGAGAGGCGGCTATGAAAATCATCGCTTCCAACCAGTACGCAGATGTCACGAACCTGTCAAAAGCAAATACGGAAATGGTTATGTTCCCGGGCGCTTCCAATCAGTACAAGCCGCAGATGTATTCCGCCTCTACACAGTTTGCCATCGCCAAAACCTCCAAGGTTGGTGAAGAAGCGGCGAAATTCATTAGCTTTTTTGTCAATGACAGCGAAGCAAATAAAATCCTTAACGCGGAACGCGGTATCCCCGTCAACGATAAAATACGTGAGGAACTTACGAAGATACAGACACCGGAAAACAAAGTGACATTCGACTTCGTGGATATGGTGATTCAAAAGGGAACAGCCAATTATTTTGTAAATCCAACCTTTGCGAGCCAGGTTTCCAAAGCTGGGCAGGATGCGGAGGAGAAAGCCGTCTACAAGAAAATGTCTCCGGCTGAGGCGGCAGAAGATTTTATGAAAAATGCCGCGGATATCATTGCACAGAACTAATCGCACCTATATACGGAGGTTATCATGCAAACGCAACTCGATAGAACTAGAAGGCTTCACAGGCGAAAAAAGACGTTTGCCAGAAACGTGTGGGGATACTTTTTTATCGCGCCCTGGCTGATTGGTTTCCTGTGGTTTACGTTGATCCCAATGGTCTATTCGCTCTATTTTTCCTTTACAAAATATGACTTATTCACAGCTCCGGTTTGGACCGGGCTGGACAATTACATCAAGCTGTTTCAGGACGAAAAGATGCTGACCTCATTCTGGGTGACGTTTAAGTTCACGTTCCTGTCCGTCCCGCTTCGTCTGATTTTCGCGCTGTTCATCGCAATTTTGCTGAGCAAAAAGCATAAAGGCCTCGGGTTTTACCGGACGGCATTCTACATGCCCTCTATTGTGGGAGGTTCCATCGCGGTTGCGATTATGTGGGGCCAGCTTTTCGGGCATGGAGGCGCAATTATGTCGCTCATGGAACGTCTGGGCTTCCCCCAGCAGAATTCTCTGCTGGGCAGTCCGGACTCGGCGCTGAACGTCTTGATTCTGCTGGCAATATGGCAGTACGGTTCCTCCATGCTGACGTTTCTGGCAGGCATCAAGAACATTCCAGACTCGTATTACGAAGCGGCGGTTATCGACGGTGCAAACTCGTTCCAGAAGTTTTTCAAAATCACCCTGCCGCTTCTGACTCCGGTTATCTACTTCAATTTCATTATGCAGCTGATTTCTGGGTTTATTACGTTTACACAGGCGCTTGTCATTACAAACGGCGGGCCGCTTAATTCAACGCTGCTGACCGCGCTATATATGTACCGGCAGGCGTTTGAGTACCACAACCTCGGCTATGCCTCAGCCATGGCGTGGGTGCTGCTGGTCGTCATTTCCATCTTCACCGTCCTTGTAGTGAAAACGTCGGATAAATGGGTATTTTATGAGTCGGGAGGGA
>CABSKZ010000126.1 GCA_902478395.1 uncultured Eubacteriales bacterium
CACATGAATGGCCTGTTTCATAGAAACCTGCCGCCGTTTCTGCTTTCTCTGCTATGCCTTTTTATTTTGTAGTACCATTTTTTCACTAACTCAAATATTATCTCCTTCGGGCGGTGACGGCGCAAAAATATGCGCTGTCATCCCGCACGAAAAGGAGCGCTCGGAAACCAATTCTATTTCCGCATATCACTTTTTACTATGGCAGTTCCCAGACATTGCACACTCCTTACAACCACAGCCGCAGGAGGATTTACCCTTTCTCTTATTTCTTATCAATGAGGCGACAATAAATGCAATAACCGCGAGAAGTATGGTACATATAATAATTGTCGATAAATTTTCCGTTACCCATCTAAGCATCTTAAAATCCTCCTTTGCATTTACGTTTTTATAAAATTCGAGTTCGGCTACGCCCTTACCTTCACATTGGCCACCAGCCTGTTTGATTCTTTATATGGCTTAAATAGCATATACAGAATAAACGCGAGTATCATAACTGCAAATATTACGCCTACCACATTTCCTGCTCCGGTAAACAGCATACCAAGCTGATAAACAATCAGGGACATTGCATAGGCAAACACACACTGGTAACCAATTGCAAACCAGGTCCATTTTGCACTATTCATCTCCCGCTTGATAGCGCCGATGGCCGCAAAACATGGTGCACAAAGCAGGTTGAAAATTAGGAAAGAATAGGCAGCAAGCTGCGTCATACCCTCAAAATCCAGCACACCGAACACGCCGACGACCTCTTCCTTCGCAACAAGTCCCATAATGGTTGCAACAGCCGCCTTGATGTTACCGAATCCAAGCGGTGCAAAAATCCAGCTGATGGCGCCGCCGATGATTCCAAGAATACTGCTTTCCAGTTCCATTTCGGGGTTAAATCCGAAAGCGCCGTCCGTAAAGCCGAAGCAGGATCCTGCCCAGATGACAATAGACGAAAGCAGAATGATCGTCCCTGCTTTTCTGATAAACGAGCTGCCGCGCTCCCACATGCTGCGCATGATATTACCAAAGGTCGGCCAGTGGTAAGCTGGAAGTTCCATTACAAACGGCGCTGGGTCGCCCGCAAACATTTTTGTTTTCTTCAGCATGATTCCCGAAATGACGATTGCCGCAACACCCACAAAATATGCACTTGGAGCAACCCACCATGCGCCGCCGAACAGAGCCGAAGCAATCAGTGCTATAATCGGCACCTTCGCGCCGCATGGGATGAAGGTCGTCGTCATAATCGTCATTTTCCTGTCCCGGTCATTTTCAATCGTCCTCGAGGCCATGATGCCAGGTACGCCACAGCCCGTTCCAATCAGCATTGGAATGAATGACTTTCCGGAAAGGCCGAATTTTCGGAAAATCCTGTCCATCACAAAGGCAATCCGCGCCATATATCCGCACGATTCCAGAAAAGCAAGGAAGATAAACAGCACCAGCATCTGCGGCACAAATCCAAGCACCGCGCCGACGCCGCCGACGATACCATCCAAAATCAATCCCTTGAGCCATTCCGCGCAATTCACCGCATCAAGCCCGTTTTCTACAAGCACGGGAATACCCGGAACCCATACGCCAAACTCCGAGGTATCGGGCGCGTCTTCCATTGCGCCATCCACAAGCTCGGAAATGTCAAATCCGGCTTCCGCAAGCGCGTCGCCGTAAGTTCCGACAGCTTCATCAAACCCGCCGAAATCCTGTTCCTCAATAGCACCCAAGATATCGTCAGCACCAACTACACCTGCGGCGGACGCATTTTCAACAATCCCCGTCAATTCCTCAGTCCATATGTTTTCTGTTGCATAGTCTGTAATCGCTTCCTCATATTGGCTGTTTCCCATTCCAAACAGATGCCAGCCGTCACCGAAAAGGCCGTCGTTGGTCCAGTCGGTTGCCCATGTCCCCACCGTTGTTACAGAAATATAATACACAAGGAACATGACTACCGCGAAAATAGGCAGCGCGGCAAAACGGTTGGTTACGACCTTATCGATTTTATCTGAAGCTGACAGTTTGCCCGCGTTCCTTTTCTTATAGCAACCCTTCATAAGCTGCGCAATATATACATATCGTTCATTTGTGATTATACTTTCTGCATCATCATCCAGCTCATCCTCCGCGGCCTTAATATCTTCTTCAATATGCGACAGCGTGTTTTGAGGAATATGTAACTGTGCGAGCGCTTTCTCATCGCGTTCAAAAATTTTGATAGCATACCATCTCTGCTGTTCTTCCGGTAAATCATGTAGCACCGCTTCTTCTATATGGGCGATTGCGTGCTCAACAGCTCCTGAAAAGGTGTGCATGGGAACGGTTTTTCCACTTTGCGCCGCTGTAATTGCCGCTTCTGCGGCCTCCATGATTCCCGCACCCTTTAACGCGGATATTTCAACAATGTGGCAGCCAAGTTCACGCGAAAGCTCCGCAATATTGATTTTGTCGCCGTTTTTCTTAACAACGTCCATCATATTGATTGCAACAACAACCGGAATCCCAAGCTCTGTTAGCTGCGTCGTAAGGTAAAGGTTTCTCTCTAGGTTGGTACCGTCGACGATATTCAAAATCGCGTCGGGCCGTTCACCTATCAGGTAATTTCTTGCTACAACCTCTTCCAGCGTGTAGGGAGAAAGCGAATAGATACCAGGGAGGTCGGTAATCGTGACACCATTATGTTTTTTTAATTTGCCCTCCTTCTTTTCTACCGTCACGCCAGGCCAGTTACCAACAAACTGATTCGAACCGGTAAGCGCATTAAACAACGTTGTTTTACCGCTGTTCGGATTCCCCGCAAGAGCAATTCTTAAATTCATTGTCAATTCCTCTCCTTTAATATTAGTTTACACTAACCAACTATCAAAAAATTAAACCACTTCAATCATTTCTGCATCCGCTTTCCGCAGAGAAAGCTCATATCCTCTTACGGTTACCTCTATTGGGTCGCCCAAAGGCGCAACTTTACGAATACGCACCTCCACTCCTTTGGTAATGCCCATATCCATAATTCTGCGCTTAACCGCCCCTTCTCCGTGCAGTCTTACGACTTTGACCGTATCGCCCACCCTTGCCTGCCTTAACGTTCTCATTATTTTCATATCCTCCTCATACAATTATTTAAAAATGATTAAACCATGATTTTCTGCGCCATCTCTCGGCTAATGGCAATTCTCGATTCTTTTACGTTCACAATCACGTTTCCCCCGAGCGTATTAATCACTGTGACATTTCCTCCGACAACAAACCCCAGATTTTCAAGATGTTTCTTTATCTCAGGCCGTCCGCCTATTTTTTTGATAATATTATCTTCTCCAATATTCGCAAATGTTAAAGGCATCATGCTTTTCCTCCATTTTTGATTTAACATACCGAACTATTATATGGCTCTTCTTAGTTAGTTTATTCTAACCCATAGGTTAGTTTATCATAACTATCCAGGTTTGTCAATATATTCTTTAAAAAAACTTATCCCGCAACTCGTTTAAATTTTACAGAATGCATGTGCATCCGCTTCATGTCATTCATGAACAATGTAAATAAAATAAACAATAAATGGTTTGGATATCTGCCGTCATAGCCAGAGCTCTGCAAAATCCGCAGGCTTTGCAGGGAAAGGAGCGACAGCCGATAAATCAAAGCTGTATTTTTGCAAAAAAAATACGGCAAGCCCTTTCGCTTGCCGCAACGTGGCTTAACCGCCCAAAAAAGATACTTCGCGCCGCAGGCGCACTCGTGAAAAATTGGCAGCGCAGCGGAGGCGTTATGCCCACGTTTACAAAGGCATAGCCATAGCAAACGACACTTTTCACGAAATAGGAGGAGCGACGGCGCGGGTGATTGATTTTTCTTTGTAAAAAGAAAAATCGGAACGGAGCAAAGTCCGTTCCGACGTGGTACACCATCACGGGCTCGAACCGTGGACACCCTGATTAAGAGTCAGGTGCTCTACCAACTGAGCTAATGGTGCATATGTGGAGCTGTTAACCAGAGTCGAACTGGTGACCTCTTCCTTACCAAGGAAGTGCTCTGCCTACTGAGCTATAACAGCAGTTTCATTTTCAGTCACAACGATTATTTTAGCACAAACGACGCCGTTTGTAAAGTATTTTTTAAAAAATTTTTTCAATCGCAACACAAATAGGCGGCTGATTCGGTTTATTGATATAAGAATGCACGACAACATCATACTTTCTATAATCAATTTCTTCCAGATAGGCAAGCAATCGTTCCTTTTCCTCCGTACCGGATGATTTTCCCCAATAGATAACAACAATAACCATACCATCCGGCTTTAACATCTCTAAAATCGCTTCAAGCGCTTGAACGGTTGTTTCATAATTGGTATGTACATCATGGTTCCCCCCGGGCAGCCAACCCAGATTAAACACCGCAAAGTCGATTGTCTCACGGATATAGTCCGCAACATTTTCATGTCCATCTAAAATAAGACATACCCGGTCAGAAAGGTTTGCCTGCTCCAACCTCTGTGCTGTGGACTCGATAGCCTGCTTCTGTATGTCGAATCCATATACCGTTCCTTTCTCCCCCACCAGTTTCGCAAGGAGCTCCGTATCATGCCCGTTTCCACAAGTCGCGTCTACGACGAGATCTCCTTCCTGCACACTTTGCTTCATTAGACGGTGGCAAATTTCTACCGCGCTCTGGAACTGCCTCATTTTAACACCCCGGACATATTAAAATTGAACCAGAGACCCACTTTCATCATTATTCCTATTATTAAAATTATAATTTACTGTTGTGGATACCGGAACTTCTTATTATTTTAGCAAAAAATAAGTGAAAAGTATAGACAAAATCAAAATTTTTTTATATAATATAATTGATATGGCAGAGTAGATTTTGATGCGTTAAGTGACTGCTGGACGGGAAGTTGCCACAGTACGAAAAGCATTCTTTGGTGAATGCTTGCGGTATCATCATCGCATTCCGCTGCCACCGAAGAGCTTCATATGGTGAACATATCCTCTTTTGTGTGGCCAAATTTTAAAAGAAGGATGTGTTTTTTTATGCAGCAAAAGTATCTCTCAACAAAAAAATTGGTAATGGTTTCCCTCTTGATTGCGCTTAATATCGTAATCGTCCGGTTCATTTCCATTCAAACGCCAATTGTCCGTATTGGCTTTGGATTTATTCCGACCGCTCTGTGCTCTATGCTGTTCGGTCCGGTTTGGGGAGCTGCTTCCGCATTTTTAGCAGATTTTCTTGGCATGGTGATTAATTCCCACGGCATGACCTACTTTCCCGGCTTTGGGATTAACGAAGCCCTGTATGGCCTTACCTATGCCCTATTTTTGTATAAAAGGGAGAAAAGTTATAAAAATATTATATTGTGTGTGGTGTTGCAGGGAATCCTGATAAACTCAGGCCTTGGAACGCTTTGGGCCACCATTTTATACCACAATCCAGTCTGGACCACCTTACTGACACGGTCTGTCAATATGCTGGTTATGATACCAATCAAAGTGATTATGATTAAATATATTTGGGAATTTGTCGGCAAATATGTCTGGAACCGCGTCCTTTATTCCGGTGCTGAAAATTGCTGAATCAAACAGGAGTTAACTTATGAACGTTTATCTTGACAACAGCGCCACAACCCGTCCTTTTGACGCTGTAAACCAGAGAATGACTGAACTGAATGAGAACGGTTACGGCAACCCATCTTCCCTTCATTCCTTCGGGATGGAGGCTGAAAAACGCATGAAAACTGCCAAAGAAAATATGCTGCGTGCCATAGGCGCTAAAAATGGTGAAATCATATTCACTTCCGGCGGCACTGAGGCAAATAATTTAGCCATATTAGGCTGTCTGAGCCGTTCTGTCAAGAGAAACCCTCATATTATGACTACGCAAATTGAACACCCCTCTGTTACGGAGCCATTTCTTTATCTACAAGAATTAGGCGCCCGCTGTGAATTTTCGCCGGTAGACGCAAATGGTTTCATAGATGTACCGCGTTTCGAAGAACAGATAACAGAACAAATCGCTTTTGTCAGCGTCATGCTGGTAAACAATGAGGTTGGAAGCATTCAGCCTGTGGAAAAGCTTTCACAAATCATTAAAAGCAGGAATCCAGATGCGGCTTTCCACGTCGATGCAGTTCAGGGATTTGGAAAGGTAAAAATTGATGTTGAAAAAATGGGAATCGATTTGTTAACCGTAAGCGGTCACAAAATCAACGGCCCAAAAGGTGTTGGATGCTTATACATCCGTAAAGGTGTTCACATAAAACCCATTTTATTTGGCGGACACCAGGAAAACAATATCCGTTCCGGCACACAGAACGTACCTGGTATCGCCGGGTTTGATACAGCACTTTTAGAAACGTTTAATCAATTTGACATGCATGTGGAACAAATGCTGCGCTGCAAGCAGTTTCTGCTGCAAAAGCTAAAAGAAATCCCTCACTGTACTATAAACGGCGGAGAAAGTGAAAAACATGCCCCTCATATTATCAATGTGTCGTTTCCTGGCCTTAAATCGGAGGTATTGCTTCATGCACTTGAAGCGAGGGGGGTATTTATTTCTACTGGCTCCGCCTGCTCAAGCAACAAACCGTCTCTCAGCCCTGTACTGTCCGCAATGGGGTTCGGCAGAAAACGGATTGACAGTGCCATCCGCATCAGTCTTGGTGTCACAAATACCATGGAGGAAATGCATTACGCAGCCGCGGTCATTCGGGAAGAAGTCATAAATCTGCAGAAATATATGCTTAATTAGTAATAAACTTTTCAACAAAACAACTGTATAGGATAGAGCGTTGCTGCATAGGATGAATATAGGAAAAATATCAGCATAAGGAGTCATTTATGTCCCAGTATATAACTTTTGAGGATATTCAGTCAAATGATACCATCAATACCTATCTGCGGCGCGGAAACGACGTTCTCGGGGCTAAAGGCTATACAGAGCATTCCTTTGTACATGCTGGCCGGGTAGCAAATTGTGCCGCGCGGATTTTGAAAACACTGGAATATGACGCGCATGATATCGAGCTGGCTAAAATCGCCGGTTATCTGCATGATCTCGGGAACGTTGTCAACCGTATTAACCATGAACAGTCTAGCGCATTAATCGCCTTTACTCTTCTTCATGATCTCGGAATGCCGGCCGAAGACATCGCGACCATTGTTTCCGCAATTGGGAGCCATGATGAAGGTTCGGGTGAGCCTGTCAGTCCAGTTTCTGCCGCGTTGATTCTTGCCGATAAATCCGACGTGCGGCGTTCGCGTGTGAGAAGCACAGACCTCGCCAGCTTTGACATTCATGACCGGGTGAATTACGCCGTGACCCGTTCTGATGTAGAAATCGACAGAGAAAAGGGAAAGATAATTTTAAATATTACCATTGACCAGGAGTTGTGTCCGTTAATGGATTATTTTGAAATTTTTATAGACCGTATGATAATGTGCAGACGTGCGGCTTTGTTTTTGGGAATGAAATTCAGCCTTGTCATAAACAATACGAAACTGTTGTAGTAAAAGCTGAGTTTCTGTATTTTGAATAGAATTAAGTGATTATATAGCGATATATTCTGACTTAAAAATAAGGTTTTTCGTATATTTCCATATCTATGTCATACAGAGTGGTTTGCAAGAATTAACATTCTCTCGCAAAGGATATTGACGTACATTGAAAACAAAAAGCAGTGCTCCTTTGTTTCTGTGCCGGAATTG
>CABSKZ010000127.1 GCA_902478395.1 uncultured Eubacteriales bacterium
CACGCCAATCAGCCGGTTGTCCGCGCTGTAGAATCCAACAACAGGAACGAAACTACCGCTGGTTAAATTAAGACTCTCAACATCTCTGAGGATGATTTTCGTTGCGCTGCCGATGTTAGACAGACTGAGTTCTTCACCATTCTGATTAACCGGTGTAGTACCGCTTACGGCACCCTCAGCAGGAAGAACCAGCTTCGGGCCATTTGCCCCTCTGGAGGAACTGGAGGTCGTAAGATTATTCGGATTTAAAGAGGCAAGGACAACACCGAAACTCGTCGCTGTCGGATTTGCGGTAAAGTACTTCTGCAGCGCGTCGGTTAAGTTTAAATTAACGTATTCACCTTCCGTTACCGGCGATATCGTAGTAACCGCATCAGGGGTATTCCGCCAGGAGGCTTCACGCGCGGTAATGCCCGCCCGGAACGCGTCTAAATAGCACATGCCCAGTTTCTGGCTCGTCGGGTTAAGCTCCCCATCCGGACCCAGCTCCGGATAATTCGAATGAATTGCCGAAACCTTATTCACAGGAACTAAGTATGCGTTGATATCAATACTGCTGGCCTTTTGAATGTTCGCCCCCAGATAATATTGCAGAATTACTGAATTGGCATCGTTTGTACCTTCCGCACTCAAAATTGCGGCGATATCGTCCGGCTCCAGATCATATTTTATCAGAATCTCTCTGTACGCGGTTCCTGCTCCCTGCGTTCCTAACTGCAGATCACCGCTGATCCAAAATTGTTTGGTTGCTGTCATACCGAGCAGTGCAGCTTCTTCCTGCGCTACGTTTCCGCCGTCGGCACGGATATACATGTCAAGTGACGGCTTCGTTATCGTTTTTGTACCGTCTGCGTCCGGACCGTTATCAATCCACTTTGCATATAACGTTGTGTTGTCTGTTACTGTATCTGTTTCGAAATTCCACGGTGTGGTTAAATCAGCCTCTTTATACCAGCCGTCAAATGTGCAGTATTCTTTTGTAATTTCTGCAGGCGCCGCAATTATGGAATTTTCCGCAACGCCTTTTACAGGAGGCAAAGGGAGGCTGTTGGAGGCAAGACCGCCGCGGCAGTCAAATACAACCTGCAACAAAGAAAATTTAAGCGTTTCGGTTTTTGTTGCTTTCACCGTTCCATTCGCGTTCTTTAAGGTTGCCGTAACCTCATACGTCCCGTCAGCACCGGCAATTTCAGGGGCGTTCACATTCCCGATATCAGTACTGCCCTCACTTGCTGCAAGGCCGTTAACCGCTACCGTAGAGCCGTTTGCCGCAAAAACTAAATCAATTATATCTGTAGCATATGTATTTTCCGCTGTTATCCTGGTGAGATTAGCCGGTTCTCCTACTGCGACTCCGAGATTAAAGCCCTCTGTACGCATGGAGTCGTCAGCCATGACATTCAGCCGCGGCCTTGCATTGCCGTCTGACTGTGCCGCACGGAATCTGAAAATATCGCCGATTGTTTGTGCCTGTAACCTAAACACAATTGATGTAGCATCCGGATAGGCAGAGAAATACGCCTGTAAATTCGATAGAATGTTCTCTGTCGTAACAGTTGCATAGCTCGTATTGGCAGGTATCGTCCCGGTTATCGGTTCTCCGGAAACCGGTAATGTAATACTGGTCGCATAATCGGCGATGGTTGTTTTATCAAAAGATGCAAGCGGCTCAAGAATAGACAGCTTATATTTTCCGCCAAAATTTCCCTCAGGCTGCGCATTCATCTGAAATGTAACAGAATCCAATGTCTGCAGCTGACTTTTAAACTGCGAAAAATCAATCTCCATATATGCAACTGTTTCGCGGGTTGCGCGGCCGTCAATCATTGAGGTACTGATACCGTCAATTACGGTACTGTTCTTCTGATTTGTATAAAGTACTCCGGTGGCAAAGGACGGTAAGGGAATTAGGTCCGCCTCCGCCAGCACCGTTGCCGGCGCAGCCACAAGCAGTGTCGAAAGCACCATGAGAAATGCGACCGACAAAGCCATGGGCTTTTTAAAGATGTTTTTTGTTTTCATACTGATAACCATTCCTTTCTTTTATTCCGCTCCAGCCACGAAACAGCTCACAACTGGCTTTTTGCGGGATATTATAGCTTGGCGGATCATCTCCGCCTTTTTGAAACCCTTTTTAATAAGACAATTCACAGAAACAGCTCTATTTCTGCATACATGCTTCTTCTGTTAAATTCCTTGTTATGCTGGCAAAATATATTGAAAGAATTTCGTCATGCAAAATTCTTCTTTAAAAGCGTTTCACCCTCACGAAGCGGAAGATATATACCCAACGCTTGCTGATGAATCGGGTTCATCCACCTAAAGAGCTGGGAGGCATTCCGCGAGGTAATATTGCTGAGAAAGGCGTCTATTTTTGTGATAAATCACGAAAACCGGTTACTGGTATATCAAGATATGAAGTGAAAGCGGTGAACCCGCAATCGGGTCCATTACTTTTCTCGATACCGCTCATATGCCTCCTGTTGGATTTCCACAAGCCTGTCAACCTTCCTGTTTTTAAGCTCTGCGATAAACGCATCATATGTTTCGTCAATATTTTCGCTGCCAAGTATCCATTTTTGCAGCATTTCGTCCCGGTAGGATTCTACGCCTTTTATAATCACGTCGTACTCGTTTTGTTCCTGTTGGTTGAATACTAATGCAGGCAGCTTCTTCTGAATATATCCGCCGTTTGTGTATTCTTCAATTCCTTTCAGCGCAATCGCATTCGTCCATTGGAGTTCGTAATTAATATCCTGGTGAAAGCCTACATTTCCCTGCGCCCCCCGCGCTTTCAGGTAGTCCGCCACATTCTGGCTGGATTGCAGCACTTCCTCTTTAAAAACCGGCTTGCCGTCAATTATGTCATAATCTTCACCCTCTATTCCATAGTTCATCAGGCGGCTGCCCTCTTCTGAAAACCAGAAATCCATCCAGCGGATTGTTGCATCGGGATGCTTGTTGCTCGACGATATTCCCCAGCCGCTGTCAGACGCCTGGTTCCGGCTGTCCATTTCCCGGCGTACGCCGTCGGAGCCCTGTATCGGAACAAACGGCACGAAATCCAAACCGGGAATCTGGTCTCGTAATTTGGTGTTATACTCTGCCGTACTGGGAAACCAATCGTGTGTAATCCCCCCCAAATTATTTCCAAGCATATACTCACGTGCATTGCTGCCGCGCGTATAAATTTCATTGTCTATGAGCCCTTCCTTATACCAGGCTGAAACTGTTTTAACCGCTTCCTTAAATGCGGGCAGAAGCGGACTGTATACAACTGTATCATCCCTTAACATAAAGGATTTGTTAACATTCCAAAAACTGAATAAATCGGTAACCGCGGTTTCGCGCCCTACTGCCGCGTCCCGGCTGAAATACGGCACCTCGTCCGCAATTTGGTTGCCGTTCGGGTCCCGCTCTTTAAAAGCCTTCATCACCTGATAAAACTCATCAATATTCTGCGGAGTGCCAAGTCCCAGTTTGTCAAGCCAATCCTTGCGGATAAACCATCCCTTAGAAGCTGTTCCATCCGGTACAAAGGGAATGTAATAAATATTCCCGTCTGGCGCGGTAATATATTTTTTTACATCCGGCCGTTCTTCCAGAAATTTTTTAAAATTCGGCGCGTTGCTTTCGATGTATTCATTCAGCGGAACCAGTACGCCCTCGGTGCCAAGCCTGTAAAAATCATTGCGCCCGTTTGCGTGTGCGGTCATATGGATAATATCCGCCAAATTTCCTGAAGAAATCATGAGATTCAATGCGGTAAAGCCGTCGGAAGTTCTCTGCGAAAGAATTCCTTTAATGGATACCTCTGTCAGCTCCTCCGCTTTTTTATAAATTGGATAGTCGTCATTAAATGGCACTAAGTCAAACAGAAAAATAGAAAGTGTCAATTTCCCTCCGGGCGTCTGCTTATTTCCCTCGCTGCCACAGCCCGCAAGCATGAAAACCAACAATGTACAAACTAAAAACTTTTTTGCTATGTTTTTCATTTACCAAAACCTCTTTCATTTTTTGGCGTGTCCGCATTCTCCCTGGGAGATATGCCAGATCCATAGCAAGTATTCTTTCGAAATTGAATTCTGTGTCTAACTGCTATGTTTATCTTAATCTAATAAATCGTAAAATGCAATAAACAAAAACAGCACTGACTTTACATACTTGTACTAATGAACCTTTTCAAATACGCCTTATATTTTACGTTTTTTAATGGACTTTACATAAACGCAACCAACTTATCAAAATTGAATATTTTCACTTTTTTCTCAGGCCAGAGCCGCTTAAAGAGAAAAAATATACGATCCCTTTTTATCGCCAAGATGATAAAAGAAATCGTATATTTTAAACAACTGCCTGCGTTGATGTAACGTTTACTGTGCTTTCCGGTATTCCCCAGGGGCCATCATTTCGTATCGTTTGAACACGCGGTTAAATGTGACCACATTGGTAAATCCCACCCGCTCCGCGATATCGTTTATTTGCGTTAAGGGTTCATCTATTAAAAGTTTTTTTGCTATGTTGATACGGTATTGATTGAGATAATCCTTAAATGTCGTTTCCATATTCTCCCGGAACAACTTGCCCACATACCCCGGTGAGATATCATAATATTCCGCAACCTCGGTAAGCGACACATCTCTGGTATAGTTCTTATGTATATAATCCAAAAGGTTTTTCATTGCGACACTACTGATTTTTTTATCCATCTTGCCTGCTTCGTCGGCAAGTACACCAAAATATTTTCTAAGATTTTCGGCAAGGTCGTAAATATCTTTGTCGCCATAGGCGTAATAATCGTCAAATCCGGCTTTCTCGGCCGCTTCTTCCATTGACTTCCCATATAGCTGAATAATCCGCCTTGCTGTAACCAGCATCGCCAGTTTCAGTTCCCAAATTCCCTTTTGGTTGAGTCCGATGGACAGATTTCGGTTGATGACGTTATTTAAAATATCAAAAGCCTTTTCCTTCTCACCCTCCTGAACATACAGAATCAAGCTTTTCTCAACATCAAGAGGATAATAATAATTGTTGGTCTCCTGCCAGTTTTGCATTGTAACAACATTTTTAGATGAGAACAGGTTTTTATACCCCAGCATATTGAGTGCGTCATAAAACGACTCCTGAATATTCTTAAGGTTTTGGCACAGGCTGCCGGTCGAACTGAGAAGCTTAACATTATAGCACACCTCGACCGGGTTCACCACCGAGACGAGCAATCTTTTTATCTCGTCAAAGCCATATCCACAGGTTATGATGACAAACTGTGCATTGCTGATTTCAAAAAGCTCAAAACCGTTCTCGAATCCTAAGTTTTCTTTAAAATAACTGAGAATATCAGATTTTACGGAATTGATGTCATCCCGGCCTAAAAAACCTTTAACATGATTCTCTTCCACATACTCCACAACGGTAACCGATATGTCGTCTTTGAGATAATCCAGTCCGTAGCGCTTTACGTCATTCTCAAATTCGCTGCCCATCGAAATGCCGTAGAGTAAGTCCTTCAGCAGCTTTTCACGTAAATGCTTCTCGTTGTCTGTCAGTTGGGCCAACAACTCCTCACGGTTTGTGCGCATTTCGGAAAAAGCGTTGCGGATTAGCTGCATTTCATCACGCGGTTTTTCCTCGCCGGTTTTCCCGATTTCATTGACTAACGAACCCACTGGGCGGTAAATAATTTTCACAAAAAAGTAAATCAGCACACCAACCAGAATAATCGATACCAAAAAGCCGAAGAAGGAGATTAAGATAAATGTAGTATTTTCCAAAAAAAAGTTATGCTTTGGCATAATAAGAAGTACGCCGAGGCCGTCCACAACAGATGATTTTGTATATTTAACCATGTCTCCCTTGTATGTTTTATGTCCGTCCGCTGACTCGAATTCTTTTAAATTTACCGTTATTTCTTCAATATCAGCGTCGCCATGCTGGATAGTAAACAATGGGGTTTTATCATAGAGCAGTGAAAGGGTTTCATTGTCAAGGCCACCATAACTGCTGATCAGGTAATTGCTGTCAAGGATTACAATGGAATAAAAGCTGTTATTCAGGCTTGCCTGATGCTTAAAAATGAACAGGATATTGCTCTCATCCTTTAGAGCCGAGTTGATCCGCTCCGGATACATGACAAACCGGTTGTTGAGTGTTGTCAGGGAAAGACTCTTTAATGTGTTATAAAAAATCTCCTCATTCGCTCCCATTTCATTCAGATAATCCACAATATCGGTCGACCGGTTGCTTGTAATAACCGTATCGCTGTCCGGACGGTATAAGTCGAATCTGCAGCCCAGCTGCAAAAAACTACTGACGGTGTCGGATAGCCGGTCTCTCGCACGCAGCATATTGTAAGCGTCTGCCGCGCTGCCGTTTATATAATCCAAAATTTCTTTTTCCTGCGACAGCTGTGCCACAATTGTCGCGGTGAAATTGATTTTCTTATCCAGTTCTTCCCGGACAGAGTCTGCAAGCTGCTCACTTTTTGTGACCAGCAGCTTATTCTTATATTCCTGGTCTTTATTAATTGTGACAGCAAAAATAACAACGGTATAGGTAAGCACAAGAATCATACAAAGCAACATTATTTTTTTAAACATAAAAATATCTCCTGTAACTAAATTCCTCAACCAAATGCGGGAATGCCCGCCTATCTGTTATTGTGTATTAGGTCTGTAGCTCTGATGTCCTCCAGGTAATATCTTTACTCCAAATGCGTTGTAATAAAATACATCCTTGATAACCGTGTTTTTCATCGAGGTTTGATATCGACTACCCCTTGATGGTTTTTCTGTATTCACTTGGAGATTTATTCATTATCTTTTTAAAAAGCCGCGAGTAGTAATATGGATCAGAAAAACCAAACTTTTCAGCTATTTTTTTAATGGAATAGCTGGTTAAATCGAGATATTGACAGCTATGCTGTATCTTAAGCCGCAAAAAATAATCTATTGGGGAATAACCCGTATGTTTTTTAAATATTTTCAAAAAATATGGCGCGGAGAGCTTTACCCTTTCACACAGATCATTCAATGTTATTTTTTCGAAAAGATGTTCGTTCATATATTGAATGGCATTACCGACTACACCATTGCTCATAGCCGCAGTATGCGCTTCTGAATAATGTGCGCTGTAATAAATTATCCCCAATATATGATCAAAAACCTTTGCTGCATAAATAAGGTTATTGCGGATATAGCCCTTTTCAAGCGCGGTATATATTTCGAAAAAAAGCGCTATAAATTTCGAAGACATGTCAAAATTCAGCGGAATCGCTACGCCGGTGCTGATGTTGTTGAAAAAACGTTCAACAGTCTCACCCCGAACGTGAAACCAATAAATACTCCACGGGTTTGTATCATTTGTGCCGTAATAATGCGCTGTGTTTTTGGGGATAATCAGCAAATTTCCTTTCCTTAATATCTCCCTGTCTGAATGGTCTATGGAATAAAACCCTTCCCCGTCGGCACAATAAATAATAATATAGGAACCCAACGTGTTTAAACGCTCTCTATAGTGATATTTGGCATAGGGAAAAAAACCTATATCCGTAATATATGCCGTTCGGATTAGGGAGCTTTTGGAACATTTAAATACCACATTGTCGGGTAATACAATAATTTTTTGGTTTTTGAACCCGTCCGTTTT
>CABSKZ010000128.1 GCA_902478395.1 uncultured Eubacteriales bacterium
GATATATTGATCTCGATATTACGCAATTTGTCAATGAAAAATTAAAAACAAATAAAAAAATAACAATGGTTCTGACCGGTGAAAATGAACTGCAAAATATTAATGTATCTTTAAACAGCAAAGAAAGTACGGCAAATAAACCGGTTCTAGAACTTACAACCACGTATGTTCCGGAATTGTCCCACCTTGATATCACGGGATCAGACTTTGTTGCGATTCCAGCTCAGGGTGAAACGGAGGCTTTATATACATACAATGGTTTCGACCAATATATGGAGGTATTTGAAGTTACCAAAGAGATCGAGTGGAGCATTCTCGGGATTGGCGGGGCGGAAAGTCCGGAAGGGATTCGCTGTACGCAGGATGGACGAGTGCAAATCTCATCTGAGGTTCCTTCGTGTGAATTTATTCTTCGGGTATCAGCAGGTGATATTTACACTGAAAAAATAATATCTGTTGTTACAGCATCATCAGCTGTCGAACAGGTTGCCGGCCAATTAGATTTGGGAGATCTTTCGTTTGTAGTCAACGACTTAAATTTTATTACCGAAGGTCCGCTTGGAACACAGATCTCTTGGGAAACAGACTATCCGGATATTATTATGTCCTCCGGACGGGTGGTTCGTCCGGAAGCAGATTCTGGATTTGAACGTAAAACGAAGGTCACAATTAAAGCTACTATTACGAAAGACACAGCAAGTGCCGAGAAAGAGTTTACGGCGTATGTTGCCCGGAAAGGAATTTCGGTACAATTGGATAGTGAGATGTCGGCCTATATTTTAGTGGGAGGAAAACCCAGAGAGCGTTTAATTGTGCCCGACATGATGCAGGTAACACAAACGCGCCGCAGGATATCTTATGTCCGCTTCGATATTTCAAAGTTGGCCGGGTTGATGGACTACGCTGTGAGTGCGCGTGTCTTATTGACTAGCGCGACGCTCAATGCAGACAAAGTGAAAGCAGGAATCATTACAGATGACCTTAACCCTTATGAACTAAATGAAGAAGACGGAAAATATCTGATTGACGGAACCAATTATACCAATTATACCAAAAGCTTAAAAGATCCGGTAGCACAAGGAAGATATGTGGTAACAAATGGGAACCGTTATGTGGAACTCGATATTCTGGAGGCCATTCGATATAAAATGGATCAGTATCCGCCCTACGAGGGTGAGATCATAGGCAATCAGGGAATTATTTGCGGAAATAAAATGTCTCTGCAAATCTATATAGACGATCCGGGTATTAAACAAAATGTAATCATTGACGCAAACCCTGTGCTTGAAGTGGAACTGGTGTATGATCAACTCCCATGCTCCATCGGGATTGAGCAGGACATGTACTATGACGAAAAAATCCGGATACCTTCTGAAGGTACCGAGGACAGGCAATATATTGGTGTCGTGGAAGACCAGTTTGGCATGGCAATCAGTAATACTGAGAAAGCGACATTCTTTTTGGAAACACCTTATGAAGGAATTACCGTTACATCTGATGGAAAGGTGGTAGTATCCCCTGAGGCAAGGCCTGGCGAAATGGTCCTTGTTGCACAAGGCGCCGGCTTAACCCAAAGGAAGACCGTTGAGATTTTGCCTCCGATTGATGTGCAACGTCCGTTTTTGCTTTTTGATGAAAAAGATATTGGCAGTTTGCGCGATAAAATAATATCAGATCCTGTTTTGCTGAATCAATATCAGCTATATCGAGTGGGTATGGATGATGTCAATGACGAAGATTTAGATATCGAGACTTTGAAAAAAAGCAACGGATGGACAAGGGATTATAATCTTAATTATATAACGCCCCGAAATGCCAAAAGTATGGAAGTTGGAGTCCGAATCAAGGGAAAAGGCGACATTGCGCTGGACACTTTTAGTATCTCCCAGGTAGGAAAAGCAAATATCGATTTTGAGAACGCAAGTTTTGAAACGGGAGTCGAGTCCCCAGCAAATTGGCACGCTGTAACAGTGAGCGGAGATCCACAATTTCCTTGGTACGACAAAGCGCAGACGACCGGTGTTGTACATTCGGGAAGGCGATCTGTTGGGATTGTCAACAAGTCCTCCGGCGATGAGAGCTACTGGATTACAGATCCCATCCCCTGTGAGGGATCTATTAACTATATTCTATATGCAATGTATTCTCAAATGGAGCTTATGGAGTATGGCCATCAGCTATTTGTGAGATTTCGTGACGAAAATGGAAATTATATTGAAGACAGCGAAGTGAGGAGCGATTATGTAAATTATTGTACTCCCACACGCCGAAACGGAATGCCTTTTAACAATTACGCAATTACCTATTTGGTAGAAGGAAAAACCATATATGCTGAACGCGCAAAAAAGTATATGATGGATTGCCTGTGGGAAATGCGCTTTAATATGGAAAGGCGCGATCCGCCTTCGGAAGCCGTCCATGTAGGCCGTGTCATGCAAGGAATGGCGCAGGTATATGATATCTGTAAGGGTGCAGGCGTGATCTCAAAGGAAGAAGACCATTTTATCCGTTCCTATATGTATTGGATAGTAGATAAATTGTGCGATTTATCATTTTATAACTACAGCAATGAATTTGACCGTTCCCATAACTACAACTGTGACCGTGCAACTGGTGTCGGCTCCGTTGCTTTGGCGTTGCCGGAATGGTCAAAAGCGGAACAATATGTTAATCATGCTATTGAAGAATATGACTATGTATTCAACTTAAGCGATGATCCGGATGCGCCTCACGGAATCAGCTTTGGGGCACAGGACGGGGAATGGCTTGAGACGCTGCGCTATCAAAATGCCGTTTGCGATCAAATGCTGGGCTTTTATATGGCGCTTAAGAAAAACAGGGGCATAGACAAATTTCAACACCCGCACATTAAAAACTTTTTTCGATATACAGTAACGGTTCAGGCACCACGGGATGGAGCCAATGCCGACAAACCGTTTACAGCAGGCTATCCGCAAATCGGAAATTCTGTGTTTTTTGACTGTGGGAACATGCCAGGGCGTGCAGCTGTAATTTATAAAGATACTGATCCCGAACTCAGCAAAGAGTTGATGTATGCCTGGAAACGGAATGGCTCTCCCGCTGGCGGTTACCATGGAATTGTAGCGTTAATGACATATGATTCTACATTGCCTTATAAAAAACCGGATTTGGACTCCCACGAATTCTCCGGAAATGGTTATATTACGTTCCGTCAGAATTATGATACGGATGATGAAGACTATTTGTTTTGGTGGGCCGGCCCACAGGTTATGCCTCCCATCAAGACCCTGACCGGGGAAGCTTTCAAATTTGGGCGGATTCGACGATGCTGGCGATTGATCCAGGCGTAGGTGCGTATGACGGCAGTTCAGCCTGGTTTCGGGATACCGGAGCGCATAATGCAGTGACATTTTATGAAAGCGACTCCTCGAGTAAGACTATAAATGGATACGATACACAAATTGAAGACGTCTTTTTCTCAACCGAAATAGACTATGCCCGAATCAATGCGGATGACACTACTGCCTCTAAGACCTATCAATATAAAAGACATACAGCGTTTGTTAAAAATGGTTTTGATTTTTATGTGGTTTGGGATGATATAGAAAATTCATCTCGGCGGGCTAGATATAACCTTCATACAGTAAGCAAGAATTCGGTGATAGACGGCAACAAAATTACGGCCAATTGCTACAATAATATGCAGTTAGAAACGACGTTTGCGAAACCTGCGCAAATATCACCTGAAATAGAATGGGGAAGAACAGAAGGTGGCTATCCCAAAGTATTAACAAATTTAAGCGAAGAGCCTGTGCAGGTAGCAGAACATTTAAAGGTGAGCGCGAATAAAAACGAGGATTTCTTGACGGTTTTGTACCCGAAAAAGAATAGCGAGCAGGGGCTGACTACAACGGATATCGATGTTCAGAATGAGTCTGTAGAGGCCTTTAAAGTTACCAAATCAAATGGGGCGGCCGCGTACATAATAATAAACAATGCTGACAGCGAACAAACATTTGCGTTAAACAGTGATGTGAAAGATATGATGAACGGTGATTCTTTCACAGAAAATGTCAAGATTACAATTGGCGCTAAAGAAATGCGTATTTTTAAAAATGCGGATGTGCCGGATGTTGTCCCTGAAGAAATCCATATTGATGGAGCGGAAACCATCTTTATCCCTACCTCTGGGACAGCTTCGTATGATTTTTATGCTGATGTGATTGATAACTTCGGAAATATAATTCCAAAAAGCGAGGTAGTATGGTCGGTCGAACCATCAGAAAGTATTACAATAGATGCTGGAAGCGGAGTGCTTACACTTCAGCCTGATATCGTGCAAGGTACGGTAATACCTGTAAGTGCGACGGTAAAAGGAACAGATATTCATGCGACTTTATATGTTGCTGCAGAGCTGGATTCCACTGTTGCTTCTGTAGAAATTGTGGGGCCGGACGAAGTTGCAATTCCATCGGCTGGAACAGTGAATACAATACAATATCAGGCTGTCTTTAAGGATCGCTTTGGGAAACCAGTGAATGGGGTTCGGGCATTATGGCAAACTCAAAATGATATCCCTGGTGTTACGCTCAATTCTGTGACGGGTGAATTGATGATCTCTGAAAATGCAGCGAGAGGGACCAAGGTAGAACTGAAAGTGCAGTCCACGTCTAATGGAAAGGTAGCCAAAAGTTTGTTCATTCGTCTCGACGAAGCAAAGCCGACGGCAATTAAATATGACGAGTCACGATTTCTTCAAATTCCGGACTCTGGAGAAATGCAAAAGCAGTTCACGGCATATGCCGTGGATCAAAATGGAATGAAATTAGAAGGATTTCCCGTGGTGTGGACACTTGTTCAAGCGCCCAAAGGGGTTTCCATCACGGAAGATGGTCTGCTTACGCTCACTGAGGATGTGACAGATGGGGCTAAAATTAGTATTAGGGTCTCGCTGCCAACACACAATTCCGTTCAAGAAATACTGGAATTGACTGCAAAAAAACAAATTGCGGCAAAAGTTACAATAACAGGTCCTTCGGAGGTTGCAGCAGAGAAAACAGGCAGTACGGTCTGGACTTATAAGGGTACGATCTATAGTGAAGAAGGTCGGGAAATAGTAGACGATAATCTAATCTGGTCACTTTCAAAATCAATTGACGGCATCAGCTTGCAAGATGGACGGCTTACCGTATCGTCACAAACAATGGGCGGGGAGATAACAATTCGTGCATCAGCAAGTTCGGATGAGTCTATCTACGCCGACTATAATATATCAGTTATGCCGGCCGATAAAACAGGAACAGGCGGGAGCGGCGGTGGAAATAGCGGAGGCGGAGGAACATCGCCGGGGACATCGCCGATTACTCCCGTCAGCCCCTTGCCAAATGTTCCGGTAGAATCAGAACGATTCGTGGATATTGCAAATGTAGCTTGGGCAAAAGATGCTATTTATGCACTTGCGGACAAAGGTATTATTAATGGAGTAGGGAACGGTCGGTTTGAGCCTCTTCAATCGGTTACGAGAGAGCAGTTTGTGAAAATGATTTTGGAGGCTTTTGGAATTCGGCCTGAAAACGGAACCGTTTCGTTTCGTGACGCTGATCCGCAAGCGTGGTATTATGGGTATTTAGTCTCCGCTGAAAACATGGGCTTGATCCAGGGATACGAGGATGGTCGGTTTGGCGTTTCAGAAAAAATTTCACGCCAAGAGATGGCAGCCCTTGCATATCGTGCTGCTCTTATGTTCAAACTGGAGTTCACAGATGGAAACACGGACGCATTCCGCGATGAACATTCGATTGCAGATTATGCCAAAGATGCGGTGAAGATTTTACAGGCAAACGGTATCATGAACGGAAGAGATGACGGATCTTTTGACCCCGGAAGCAATGCGTCAAGAGCTGAAGCCGCTGTAGTCATCTATAAACTATTAAATATACCGGAAAGTGACGGCGAAGCGAATACGCTTTAAGCAGAGTTTCATTAAAGGAGATAGAATATGAGAAAATTTTCGTTGCTACTAATTACTCTTTTGTTATTCAATTTTTCCGTATTTATTCATGCAGCGGAGAAAGAGGAAGAGCCGTATCGCACCGAAATTTCGGTTTTAGATAGTCTTGAGATCTTAAAAGGCTATCAAGACGGCAGCTTTCTGCCGGAAAAAAATATTACCAGAGCGGAATTTACAGTTGCGGTTATACGCATGCTTGGCTTAGAAGCTGCTGCGGAAACGGTGATGAAACAAAGCGTTTTTTTTGATGTGGATGTGGAACATTGGGCTGCATCGCATATTCTGCTCGCGCAGCAGATGGGGTTGGTAAATGGCGATGAGGGTTCGTTTTTCCCCGAGCGCGCTATCAGTTTTCATGAAGCGGTTAAATTAACAGTGTGTGCGTTGGGGTACCAAGTGCCAGCAGAGAAAATGGGAGGCTATCCCTCAGGATACAATACTGTTGCAGTTCAAAACGGCCTTCTTAAGCATCTTACACACTCAGGCAATGAACCAATTTCGAGGGGGGAATGTGCGGTTTTACTGAACAATGCCCTTACTGTGCCCTTGATGAAGCAAAATTTTACGCAGCAGGATTCTTTTTATAGATCCGATGATACTATTTTATCTGCTAATTTGAAAGTGGAAAAGCAACGGGGACAAATTACGGGCAACGAGGATACTTTACTTTATTCAAAACAATCGACTTTGGGCCAAAATATGGTGCGGATTTCATTCCGTAATGGCGTCTCAAAAGACTATTACACACAGGATCATAACGTCATAAATATGTTGGGCCAATGGGTAGATTTTTATGCGGTTCATGATGATGAGACGGACAAAATGATCTTGTTAAATGTGCAAGCTGTTTATCATTCCAACTCTGTGACAGTCAAAGCACACGATCTTGAACGCGACGATTCGAATATCAACAGAATCAGTTATATGAATGAGGACGGGAGGTTGACGTATCTCTCAATAGAACCGGAGGCGGCAGTCCTTTTCAATGGCGTTTTTCGCGGAATTCTTGGAATTGACATACACCATACAAAAGAATATATTCCGGAAACCGGAAACATACTTTTCATGGATGCCAACAATGACGGGAGTTATGAATATCTATTTGTAACAAGCTATGAATATTTTGTCGTAAACAGTACAGCGGTAAGTGAACGTCAAAACTTTGAGACGATGCTTTATTTTGAAGATAATCCATATTCGAAAAACTCAATACCCGTTGAACCACAAAATGGACAGCGCTATGATGTGACCAAAGACGGTGAATTTTTTGATTTATCAGAAATTCAACCTGGGTGGATATTGTCGATCGCCTCCAGCGAGGAAAATTATGAAGAAGCCAAATTAATTAAAGTGGTAGTCTCCGATCAGGTTTTAGAGGGTGCTGTGACGCAATTATCCGAAGATTACGTTTGGATTGATGACGCTGAATATAAATTTGATCCTAATATTATGGATCATTTCAAATTGAATGATACCGGTTTATATTATTTGAACCATGAAAATTTAATTATATCTTTTGATTTGAAAACCAATCAGAATATGGAATA
>CABSKZ010000129.1 GCA_902478395.1 uncultured Eubacteriales bacterium
AGGACCAATGCCCAAATCGTATTGATCAATTTCAAATCCTTCACGAGCAAAAATGTAGGAATTAAGCCGCCGCCGAAAAACATGGTCACGATAATCATTCCCATCCACACCTTGCGTCCGAGCAGATACTTTTTAGACAGCGGATACGCGAGCATTGTTGAAACGACAATTGCCAAAACAGTCGCTAATATTGTTTTTAAAATTGTCCAAAAATAAGCGGATAAAAGCGTACCTTTTCGGAAAATATCGATATACGCGTCAAAGGTGGGATGCAGCGTAAACAAATGCAGGTTGACGGTGCTCGCTTCACTTGGCGGGCTGATCGATATTATAATTTGCTGCCAGAATGGGAACACGATTGTCAGCGACAGCAGTATCATTAACGTCATATTACATATATTAAAAATCTTTTCGCCTGTTGTTTTAATCATACCATCTCACCCCTAAAATACAGTATAGTTTGCAAACTTCCCGACGAGCCAGTTGCTGGTAAGCACCAGCACCAAGCTGATTAAGCTCTTCGCAAGGCCGACGGCAGCGGAAAGGCTGTATTGCGGCGTTGCTCCTACGCCGCCGTCCAGACCGCTGATTCTGAACACATACGTATCGATTGTATCAAACCATGGCCTGACGACATCGTTCTGCAGATTGTAAATCTGGTCAAAACTGCCGCCCAAAATGCCTCCAATGGCAAGCACAAACATAACTGCAATAATCCCTTTTAAGCACGGCAAGGTGATATAGATACACTGCTTGAAACGGTTAGCGCCGTCTATAACCGCTGATTCATACAATTCCGGGCTAATGCTGGAGATACTCGCCAAATAAATGATGCTTCCATAACCAATTTCCTTCCATATGTTTGAGAGGAGCAAAACACCTAAAAATCCGTTTTTGGTTTGCAGGATAATGGACGGGTTGGAAATGTTGAACACCTTGCAAATATATCCATAAAGCCCATATGAATTGGAAAGGAGTTGGAACACGACACCGGAAATAACAATCCAGGACAAAAAGTGCGGAAGGTATGTAATCGTCTGCACCGTCTTTTTAAACCGGGGCGCTGTCAACTCATTCAGCAATATCGCAAGGATAATCGGACAGGGAAATCCCGTCAAAATTTTTAATGAGCTTATCCAGAGCGTATTTTTTACGACCTGCCAGAAATACGGCAGGGATGTAAAAAATTCAAAGTGCTTCCAGCCAACCCATGGGCTGCCCCAAATGCCGTCAAAGATGTTGAAGTCCTTAAACGCGATGATAATTCCATACATGGGGATGTAATGAAATATGATAAAGTACACTATCCCCGGAATAATCAATAACAAAAGAAACCTCTGACTAATGATTTTCTTAAAAACGCTTTCTTTTTTATCGAGAAGGCTTCCTCTGGGGGAATTCATTTTTTGAAGTGAATCGTTCATAAATAACTCCTTCTTTTCGGCGCACTTCCAGCGCATAGATTTTTATATATAAACTATATTGTTCTCATAGGTAAAGTCGATGTTCCTGCCGTTCCACGACACATAATCAATTGGCCGCTGTGAAAAGATTTTGATGCTGTTTTTCGGCAAATCCTCTCCCGTAAAAAGGTCAATCCCACCAGGATTGCGGCGGATTCCCAAACCATCTAACACCTCCGTGCAGGAAATCAGATTCACTTCGCCTTTACGAAGCGTTGTCGCTTTGCTGAGGGCAATGAAACCAATTTTGCCTGTGCGGTCGGTTTCAATATAGGCCAGTTGTCCATCGGTGGAATAACCTGCGAATTCTCGCTGACTGCCGACATCATTTGAAGAATAATAAAAGCCATTGTTGTTTCCAATACTGATTTTGAGTGCTGTCGCTGTCGTTGTAGCAATGTCTTTTAGAGGAATCCTCTCTACGCGGATGTTTTCTGTTTTGCCTTCGGGTACTGGGTACAGCACGGTGTCGAAAGTTTGGGCGCCTGTCACATTCTCGCGGACATATTGGATATAATCAGCCTTTATTTCCCTATATTCCGGATGGAAAATATACATGTCCTCCCTGACCGCATCCAGCGTTTCACTGTCTGCCGGCACGACGTAGATGTTTGCGCCTTTTTCGTAGTGTGTCATAGCTGCTTTGGTTTTTGAATCAATTGTCATCCGGCTGTAAGCGTCCGGGTGCCAGCATTGTCTGTAGGTATGCTCCCCTTCCGGCGCGGTGATGCAATCTGATACAATCCAGTAATGATTGTGCAGAAACAGCACCTTTCTTCTCACGCCGAAGCCGGGGTATATCAAATTCGAATCTCCGTCCGCCAAATCGAACAGTTTATTGGAAATAAGGCTGAGATTCTGCGGGATATTGACCACAATATCCGGCGAACGTTTCTGGTCGCTGTTATCAATTTCTATCGTGTTGTGTGATATGGTTTTATGCCTGGTTTTTGCAAGAAGTGAACCAGGGCTGTATGACCCGTTTCCCGCTTCAACCAGAAGCAGGGAACCATATGCGCAGACATCCAGCCCCAAATCGTCACAGTGCGAATGGTTGCCTCCGAAGTCTACGTGCATCATGGCTGAAAAGTCTCCTTTTTTCCAGCCGCTTCTCATAAATGTGATCGCCTTGCCAGGGTAAAAAACGGAATTGTAGTCCGGTTCAAGCCCGGCCTCCCCATCTGTGGAAAAATATGCAAAATGGGGATTGGGTTCAAAGTCATTTTCGTTGCGTGCGAAGGCCCGGATGTCGTTTCTTCCTCCGTCCCCCCACGGGATTGTATAGCCATAGTTCATTGTCATATTAAAATAATACCGGGTAAGCCTTTTGTACTGCTCCAGCATATACTGATAGGATGCGTCGTCTTTCCCGTCGGCGGCTTCCATCAGTTTCAGGCAGAGTTTGAGTTCCCCGATAACGCCAACAATATAACCGCAGGTCGATTCCAAATAGCTTCCGTCCGGCTTCATCGTCCTTCTGGAAAACAGCTCCACAAGGCGCGCTTTGCCGTGTGAATGCCATCCGTCCTGCACGATTTCCGGAACATATACGCACAGGCGGAAAAAGCCTACGCGTATGGCACTTTCCCAGTTTGCTGTTGGATGCACTACATCTTTTAATTCCACAAGATGTGCATACATATACTTCAGCTGAGCGGTAAGCACCTCTGGCGTAATGCAGCTGCTGTCGAGCGTACCGAAAAAGATTTCACACAGGTATTCCGTGCGCCAGCCTCCTTCAAGGACTCTCGGATAAATTCCCGACTTCTGCTGCGTATAAATGGAAATCAGCATTTCTAACGCACGGTAGGCGTATATCTGCTCTTTCTCCGCAGCGTACCTAGATATACACCAGCCTGCGGGATACAGGCGGCTGATAAAATTCAGCCATTCATACTCCACGCCCCAAACCTTTTCCAGCGACTCCGGGGCGGATTCACCTTCCCGCCAAACGTACCCTGTCTGTTTAAAGTTAAACACCTGGGGATAATGAGCGCTCCATGTAAGTGTGTTTTCGTCAAAATATTTTTCATTCGTAGGGGCGATGACAAATACCCGTTTATCGCCGCTTGTGCTTTTTGCATAAATCTTTAATTCAATGGAAGTGATATCGCCTTCTATACTGTCTGTATCAAAGCTGAAGTAAGGGCGTGCGGTATCAGAACCAAACGGCATATCCGGCGCACTTGCCGCCTCCCGCACGTAGAGGGTCCGCTCATTCCCATAATTCGTATCTTTATTCTTGCCGGCGCTGATATAAGTGTCTGCAATGGCGGGAAACATTTTCTTTATCCCGTCGGCGACTACCTCCAAAACAGCCGGATGCTTATCTGGATGCTCTTTACTGAGCACCTCTACACAACTGCCGTCCGCTTCGCAGTCCAGAAGGAAGTATGTCCTTGCCAACGTCGTCAGCTTTGCAGTGTAATATTTCCATTCGGACGATACATTTGCCTCGCCCACGACATTATCATTTTGCAGGAATGAAAATACTTTTTCTTTCACCAATTCCGCTGCCAGGAAGGTATTTTGATTGACCGCCACGTCATACTCCACAACTCCCGTGCGGTTCCTGTAATAATGGAGCAGGTTTTCCTTCGCTGTTTCGTAATCCCCCGCTTTTACACTGGCCAACACACTGCTCAATCCACTGAATTTATCGTATTGCAGAACAGGTGAGGTGCTCCATTTCTTTTTTGTTTCATTCCATACGCCAAAGAAAACAGTGTCCGGCATGTGTTGGGGGTCTTTCAGTTCCGGAAAAGATGATTTATCTTGTAACGCAGCCAAAGCAAATGCCTCCTGAAATGATAGTAGTTCAAACCGTATCGTCAAGCTTTCACAAACAGCGCCAGGTCCATTAGACCAAAGGTTCTTTCATGCCATCCCTGGCTATAAATTTCACCTGTTTGGTAATTTTTCCATTGCCCTTCAGGAATATAGAACTTCCTTGTGTCGCTTTCCGCCGTAAGCGGAGCCACCATATAACGGTCTCCCATCATGTATTGGTCTTCAATCTCATACGTCTGTTCATCTGTGGGATAATCCATGACCAACGCGCGGAACGGCGGTTTTCCGGTTGCCGCATATTGGTCGAACGCATCTTTTAAATAGGGAACGAATTCATACCTCAGACGAAATAGTTCTTTCACCATTTGCGTGACCTCTTCGGCCTCTTCCATCCGCTCACCGGCATTGTTTTTTGTCCTGTTAATCTGTTCCCACGGCGGATTCGGAATGTACCATGCATCTACCTGGGCCAGCGGCGACAGGATAACCGTCTGAATCCGGCGTATAAAATCTTTTACACTCTCCGCAACACGGACCTCCGGCATCCAGAGCAACCCGGAAAAACCCATGCTGGCCATGCCGCGAATATAGTCTTTATGTGCATATAAATCGCTGTAGAGGACAAATGGATAAGGGCTTGCAAACGCATGTGCGTTCCGTACCTGATGTACAGACGGTTCGTCAAACGCAGCGAGTATTGTCTGTTGGTACAGCATTCCCAGAAGGGAATGCATCTGTTCACCATCTAACCCCGACGGGAATTCCGCGCTGTTCGGGAACGACCAGCCGCTTGTGAAATCGCTTCCATCACATTCATCCAGCTTAAAGCCGCTGACACCAGCCTCTACAAGGTTTTTCCTGTGATAATCCGCAAATATCTGCCGCGCTTGCGGTATCGAGAGATCCGGCACCAAGCCCTTCCACACCTCAAAATTCCCGCTGTATGCAAATAATTCGTCATAGATTGGCGATGTCGGGTGCACGAAAACATGTTCCCACAAATTCACCCGGTAGCCCATTTCCTTTGCCATGCTTAGAAATTCCTCATGGCGTTTGGCGCGGTCTGAATCCCACGCGTAGGAACAGGAATATGCGTTAGACTGCCAGCCCGGTTCCAGACCAAAGACGGAACACGGAATCCCGTTTTCCTTAAACTTCTGCATCATGGCAATCCAGTCGTCAGAGTTTGATTTACTAAAATTCCGGTACCAGATGCCCAAAGCCCATTCTGGAAAACTTACGCCCCCGCCGGAAAACAGATTGTACTTCTGAACCGCTTCGAGCATATTCTCTCCAGCAAACACATAGATATCAATCCCTTTTGCCACCGGAACCTCAATCAGCATTTTTGCGCGGGTTTCCCTCAGATGTGAGGAATAGAGCGCGTCTTCCGTAATCTGGACATCATGTGCCCGTTTTTCCCCTATACTGGCACCTTTCTTTTTTGCCTGCCCACAGTAGAAGGATGCATACCGTGCAGTATCGACCAGCACGGCATACCCCTTAGTAGAAACATAATATGGGACGGGGGCATGACTGTCACCGCTGTCTGACAGCGGGTCCGCATTGGCCCGGACCTGTTTTTTCCGGCCCGTCTGTTTAAAGCCCTTCAGCTGTAGGCCAAAGCCGTAAATCTCTTCTGAATCATCGAGTGGCAGCTTCAACACACATCCAGCGCTGGTGGACTTGAACTCCACTTCGTTTAAATCAAAGGGCATCTCTTTGTCTGCCAGTTTGTTTAATTCGCTTTCTTTTGCGCCGAACTGTTTAAATGTCATAGCGGTGAACTTTTCAGGTGTCCCAAACGTTAATTTGTATATCCCATTATACATTTTTTCATTCATATATGACTGCTCCTATATTCATGTAATTTCATATTGTTTCTTCCCTGACATAAGTCCACCGCTATTCACCTGTTCAAATGCTGTTTAGAATAACGCGAGCGTGTTATAGAGTATTTTTGAAATCTCCGCTCTTGTAATGTACTGTTCAGGATTAAAGTTTCCGTTTTCGTCGCCGCCGATTATTCCGAGCGCACGCATCATATACACGTCTTCCTTAGAATAATCCGCAATTGCCGCATCATCGGCAAACAGGCCGGCTTCCTCGTCCGCAGTAATTCCTTTCGCCTTGATAATCCGTGCGATTTGGAGCGCGGCATCCTGCCTCGTAATGTTCTGCCCAACGCCGAACGCGCCATCGCCCATGCCGTTTGAAATTCCATTGCCATACAGGGCACAGATGAAATCATAATACCAAGCATCGCTTTGAACATCCGTAAACGGCAATTCCGTTTGCTCGTTATCCAACGCGAATCCTTTTGCCAGCAGTTTGGCCATTTCCTCACGTTTCAAATATCCATTTGGGTCAAAGGTGCCATTTCCTTTGCCGCTGATGATACCACGCTCACAAAGCGAGGTTATATACCCCTTCGCCCAGGAGGCGCTGTCCAAGTCGGTGAATGGTTCGTCCTCCGGTTCGGGCTGTGGCTGGGGAGATGGAGTGGCTACGGTCATGGTATTCGTTTTACCTCCCGTTCCGCCGCCAGAACTGCCGCCGCCGGATGAAGAGGTCTTTTTAACCACCACCGGTTTTCCGCAGGTATAAGGTGTTTGGTCAATCTCTACCGTTGCCGTCATCATCACCCGTACATCCTGTCCTGTCGGCCTTGTAACCCTCGCGGTATGACCGGACACTTCAATATAGGACGTATCACTGGATTTCCAGCTTATTTCATAAGAATCGACCGTCTGCGGAAGCGAGAAGTCACCAGTTACTTCACTTGGCAGCTCGACTTTCTCCCAAAGAGAGAGGTTTTCATCTCCGCCAGCCTGGTTTGCATAACAACCAATGAAATTGACTGCTTCCACCCCGTTCGGAAATTCCAGCTGGACATATCTGGAATACCCGGCAACATCTAAAATTAAATCATTCGTAACATTTGGTTTAATACTGCCATTTGTATAAATATCTTTCCACACATATGAATCCTGTGAGGTTTTAATCGTCAGGCCAGTAGCGGCGGTTCCTTTGTAAACAATTAAAAATTCATTGAAAACTTTTGCAGTCCCAAGGTCGACCGTAATACTCCTTTTGCTGCCTATTGTCCACGCGGAAGTAGTATCGTCGTCAAGCGCATTGTCCTCGTTTCCGCTTGGATTTTTCACTGCCCTTTTTGTCATGATATCATTTGCCGGATGCCGGATAACCGTAAAATCAAACTCTTTGCTCTCCGTGGT
>CABSKZ010000130.1 GCA_902478395.1 uncultured Eubacteriales bacterium
CCCGCCAGCCGTTCCACGTGCATTGCCACGGGTAGTTGTTCCGGTTTTCCTGAAACGAATAGCCGCCGTAGCCATAGGTGTTATCGGAGCGCTTTACCATTGTGGATGTGGGAATATCCGCCCAGGCATCCTGCAGGGTGATATCCTCCGGCTCTGCTGCCTTTCCGCCTATCGTTCCGCCGTCGAAGCTATGCCAGGTGAGATTCGCGTACCAGGGAGTATTGATGATTTTTTCCTTGGTCAGCACGCGGTAATCTTCTCCGTTTTTCCAGACGGACACAACGGTGCTGTCCTCGTCCCGGATGGCGACGCGCAGGCCGGGCGTGGAAGCCTCGGCCAGGTAGTGCACCTCGTTTTGCCCGGATTCGGCTAGGTGGAAGAACTGTTGTACCAGCGCATCGTGCACAGTTCCGCCGCTGATGCCGGGATTATTCATATAAATAGCGGTCTTGGCCTCTTTCGTATAGTGGAGGTATTCATATTCGGTGCCGTCGTCGACAGAGCCGGTGTACCAATCGGGGATGGCATCGAAGGTGTTTTCCGCGAGAAAGCTGATTAGGCCGCCGAATTCCTCTTCGGTCAGATTCCGTTTCTGGTAACGGCCGTTTTCCTGAAAGAACAGAAGCGAGATGTGCGCATCTTCTGTATAGACCGCGATCGTTCCCTTGCCGCCCCATCCGCCGCCGTTGGCCAAAAGATACAGCTCGTCGCCGAGCTCCCCATTTTGGAAGGCGTTATCGATAGCCGCGCGCTTTTCTGTAGAAAGCAGGCTTAATTCCGGTTCGGAAAGCGCGGCCGAGTCTGGGCCTGCGCTGGAAGAGAGCAGAACAGTGCGCCGCTCTGGGACCCAGTTTGCCGTTACAGGAAAGACTGCCGTGAGGGCACGGAGCGGAACGAGCAGGCAGCCATCGTCCAAAAGGGGAACGGGCGGGAATAGGACAGGCAGACAGCAGGAACGGCCATTTATTCTGTAGAACTGGTTTCCCACCTGTGCCGACAGGGTGTTTCCATCTTTTGTTACGGACACAGACTGGGCGGCTGCGTTCCATGCAACCTGTGCGCCGAGCGCTTCCGCGAGCCTGCGGAGCGGAACCATCGTGCAGTCCTTTTCAATGCGGGGCGGAACGGGAAAGCCGATTTCCTCGCCGTTTAGTATGACGGTGACAGCCGGTTCTGCTGCGGCGGAGAACGCGGGGCAGGCAGTGAAGGCAATTGTCAGCGCGCAAATGAGTGAAATCCATTTTTTGTACATAAAAAACCTCCCAGACAGCAAATTTTAGATACCGGTATTTTCCATATTTCTATTATATTGTATTGGGAGATATTTGTCAATCTCTGTCGAAAAATGGGAATGAAGGAACGTACAAATGGATGTCCGTTTGGGGAAAAAAAGGGTGTTATAATGGCAGTAATGAAAATTAGAGCCGCGGGGCGGGGCTGGGAAAGCCGCGATAGAGCCGGAAGGAAATGGCCGGCGGATGAGGATGGAGGGCATGATTGATTCTGCGGCTTGGGTATTGGGAATCGGGCAGGGGCGGACGGTGCGAGGCACAGTTTATAAATGCCGCGGCCCGTGGCGAGGCAGGAGCAGGCGCGGCATACAGAACCGCGAGGCTCCCGCTGGGAGCGGGCAGCGCCCAGGCGTTTCGAAAACAGGGCGCATTGCCCGCACGGCGGCCTACAGGAAGAAACGGTCCGCCAGAAAGCCCTTTACAACAATAATGATACCATGAACAATAAGCGTGATACCGACGAGTACGCTGAGGGCGACCGCGGCGGCAACCGGCTTGACAAACGCGAGGATGCCGCAGACCGCGAGCAGGATTCCAAAAAAAGTGAACCAGCCCCAGCCGCGTGCGCCGGCGGTTTTTAAATCGAACGAAATAATCATTTTGGACACGCCGGAGAAAATGAGCCACATGCCGAAAATAACCGGCAGGCTGACGACGACAAGCATCTGGTGAAACAACAGAAATAGGGAGAGGATGACGGTTAAGATCCCATCGGCAAGAATCCAGCCGGCTCCGCTGATAACCTTGTGCGTCTTTGCGAAAATCACAAGGTCGGCGGCACCGGATATCAGCAAAATGACGCCGAGAAAGACCGACAGCGTGCCGAGCGCAATGCCGGGGCTGGCGATGCAGATGACGCCGGCAATCACGAGCAGGACGCCGGAAATGACCCATAGGGTGCGTGAAACGATACTGTTCATATCAGTTCCCTCCTAAAAATTTTGATACTTTATTTTACCACAAAATAAAAAAAATACAAGTGCTTGGAGGTGCGGCACAGATGGAAACAACAAAACAGGGCGGCCGGCGGCTCACCCCGGAGGAGGCGCGGGAAATGGGGCGCAGGGGCGGAGTGAAGTCCGGCGAGAGCAGGCGCAGGAAAAAATATCTGCGCGGCTGCATGCTCCGCCTGTTGGAGCTTCCGGCGGCAGGTGCGGAGAGAAGGGCCGCGCTGCGCGGCATGGGGCTTTGCGACAGCGAAATGTCGAACCGGATGTTGCTGGCGGCCTCTATTTTTGAAAAGGCGGTTAAAAACGGGGATGTGTCCGCGTTTCGGGAAATTTGCAGCCTCATTGGGGAGGAAGCCGCGGGCGGCGACGGTATGCTCGAGGAATTGATTCAAGGGCTGAAGGAGAATGGCTAGAATTTGGAATATAATAGAAATATGACGAGATATCGTCGGACACAACGGAGGGAAATTGGGTTGTCGGATGGAGCAGGGTGACGAGATGTCGTCAGAGATAAAAAACGCGACGGGATATCGGCGAAAAAACAATGCGAGAAATGACGAGATATCGTCAGGCGCGGCAGGGAGAAAGTGAACTGCCGGACAGGGTGATATGATGAAATGCAACCGGAAATAATTGGAATTCTGACGAGAAATCGTCGGAATGGTGCGAAAAATGACGAGGTGTCGTCATAAATGCAATAGATTGTGACGATATATCGTTTGAATTGTATATATAAACGGTGTAAAGTCCTATTTAAACGAATATTTCATTTAACAAATATTGTCCAAACAGAAGAAACCCATAGGGGAAAACTGCTGCGGGTCTGCGGGAAAACCGCTTTGCGGCAGTGAATTGTGCGCCGGAAATCGGCTGGGATAGGATTCCAAAAAATTTGCGTTCAACGCGGGCTTGGACGGCTTTTATCCGCCAGACCAGCGTTGTGATATAGATTTGGGAGCAGAAAGGCGGGGAGGAAGCATGGACAAGGTCTACAGTGACAAACAGCGGGAGCTGCTCGCGCTGTGGCAGAAGGGCGGGCTTAGGCGCCTGAATCTGCTGGAGGGGTCGGTGCGGTCCGGCAAGACGTGGATTAGCCTCGTCTTGTGGGCGTTCTGGGTGGCCTCGATGCCGAAGGACGGCAGTTTCTTGATGGCCGCGAAGACGCTGACCTCTCTGCGGCGCAACTGCCTGGAGCTTTTGGAAACGCTCGTTGGGCCGAAGCACTTTCGCTGGTCGCTCAGCAAAAAGGAAGGGCAGCTGTTTGGGCGGGCAGTGTTTTTCGAGGGGGCGAGCGATGCGCGGGCGGAGAGCAAAATCCGTGGGATGACGCTTTCCGGTGCCTATTGCGACGAGTTGTCGCTGTTTTCCGAAGACTTCTTTTCCATGCTCCTTTCCCGTCTTTCCGCGCCCGGTGCAAAGCTAATCGGCAAGACGAACCCAGATTCGCCGTATCACTGGCTGAAGGAAAAATACTTAAACCGGGCGGGGGAACTGGATTTGCTGGCGGTGCGGTTTTTGATTGGGGACAATGCTTTTCTGGATCCGCAATATGTAGAAAATCTGAAAAAAGAGTACACAGGCGTGTTCTACGAGCGGTTCATTCTGGGCGAATGGGTTGTGGCGAGCGGGCTGGTGTATCCGGATTTTGACGAAAGCAGGCATGTGGTGCGCGAATGTCCGGAGGGCGGGCGGTGCTATATTTCCGTTGACTACGGCACGATGAATCCCTGTTCCATGGGATTTTGGCGAATCGTGGAGGGGAAGGCGTACCGGGTGCGGGAATTTTACCACGACGGCCGGAAAACCGGACGGCAAATGACAGACGAGGAATATTACGGGGCGCTGGTGCGGCTGGCCGGCGGGGAGCCGGTGCAGTATGTGGTGGCGGACCCGTCTGCGGCGAGCTTCATCGAGTGCATCCGCCGGCACGGCGAATTCAGCGTGAAAAAGGCGGACAACCGCGTGCTGGACGGCATCCGCATGACCTCCTCCTTTTTGGGGGCGGGCAGGCTGCTGTTTGGCGCGGAGTGCAAGGACAGCAGAAAGGAATTCAGATCCTACAGGTGGGACGAAAAGGCGGCGGAGGACCGGGTTGTGAAGGAAAATGACCATGCGATGGACGACATCCGGTACTTTTGCAGCACCGTGCTCCGGCACGAGTTCCGCGGGGACAGTTGGGCGGTGGAAAAATGAACTGGAATGGAATCAGCTTATTAAAGAGGGTGAAAGGCTTGTTTGGAAAAAATGATGTAAAGCGCGCGTTTGGCGTGGAGCCGGCAGTGACAGGGAACATGACGGAGCAGGTGGGCCTTTGGTGCGCGATGTATGAGAACAGCGCCCCATGGCTTGGCGGCAGGACAAAAAGCCTGAATCTGCCGGCGGCGGTCGCGTCCGAGCTGGCGCGGCTGGTGACGCTGGAGCTGAAAACAAAGGTGGCGGGCAGCGCGCGGGCGGACTTTTTGCATGCGCAGTACGCACCAGTCGCGGACGGCCTGCGGCGCTGGGTCGAGCTGGGCTGTGCGAAGGGCGGCCTGGTGATGAAGCCGTATGTGGCAAATGGCAAAATCGCGGTGGATTATGTGCAGGCGGACTGCTTTGTGCCGACCGCGTTCGATTCATCTGGAAACATCACAGGGGCGGTGTTTGCCGACCAGATAAAGCGCGGCGGAAGGATTTTCACGCGGCTGGAATATCATCAACTGGCAGATGGGATGTACACGGTGCGCAACGCGGCCTTTTCCGGAGGCGGCAAGGGGGCGCTCGGCGCGGCGGTGCCGCTTTCCAGCGTGGCAGAATGGGCAGGACTGGAGACAAAAACAGTGATGGCAAACATCGAAAGGCCGCTGTTTTCGTATTTCAGGCCGCCGCAGGCAAATACAGCAGACGCATATTCGCCGCTGGGCTGCTCGGTTTATGCGCGTGCGGTGGATTTGATAAAGGAAGCGGACCGCCAATATTCCCGCCTGCTGTGGGAGTTCGAAAGCGGCGAGCGGGCGGTGTATGTCTCCGACCTCGCGTTTAAAAAAGGAGCGGACGGAAAACCCATTTTGCCGGACAGGCGGCTCTACCGTACGCTGGCGGTGGACGACGCGGGCCACAAAATGTTCGAGGACTGGTCGCCGCAATTCCGTGACGCGGGCCTGCAAAATGGATTGAATGTGTTGTTGCGCAAGATAGAATACAACTGCGGGCTGGCATATGGCACGCTCTCCGATGTGCAGGACGTGGACAAAACGGCGGAGGAAATCCGTTCGTCGAAGCAGCGGAGCTATTCGACGGTGTGCGATTTGCAGAAGGCGCTGAAAACCGCGCTGGAAGAACTGGTGGGCGCGATGGACGTGCTGTGCACACTTTACGGGCTGTGTCCGGAGGGAGACTATGCGGTTTCCTTCGAGTTTGACGACAGCATCGTAGCCGACCGCAGGGCCGAGTTTGCGGAAAAACAGCAGCTGGTGGCGGCGGGCATTATGCAGCCGTGGGAGTTCCGCATGTGGTACTTCGGAGAAACGGAAGAGCAGGCGAAGGCCGCTTGCGCGCCGTTGGCGGCGGAAACAGGCGCGCCGGAGGACGCGGAGCAGCCATCGGGCGGCATGAAAGAGAATGAGGCAGCGCCGGAGAACGGCGCCCGGAAACAGAGCGTCAGCGGAGAAACAGACAGGATGAAATAGATTTGAAAATGTCTTGAGCAAGATGCGGTTTGCGGAAGGAATGGCTTCCGCGCCGATAGGATAAGAATGAAAACAACGACTTGACATACGCCAAAATTGCGGCGGAATTTGGCCGGGCTGCGGGCCTGAATCGGCAGCCGGCGGGTGAAGCGACCACCTAGGTGCATAAGAAGCCGGACTCCATACGCCCTGTGCTTGTTACAGTTCTTCGCTTTGGTATGGCGGCTGTGCAAAAGCGGAAAATGGACAGGCAACATTTTTCTAAGCGCAGGGAAAAGGGAAAATGCGGTGTGCTTACAACTATATTCACACGGGATTGCTGAAAAATTCCCTTTTCACCGGATGGGCTTTGGCGCCTTATGCTGAAAAAGCGTAGCCGGAAAGGGTGGCGAAGCAGCGCAATAAAGCGGGCTGCGGCATCCTTTAGAAAGGAACGACATGAAAACAGAGGAACTGAAGGAACTGGGCTTGACCCCGGAACAGGCGAAGCAGGTGCTTGCAATGAACGGGCGGGACATCGAGCGGCTGAAAGCCGCAAACGACACGCTGAAAACCGAAAACAGCACCCTTGCGGCACAGCTTTCGGAGTTGGGCGGGGAGGATGTGCAGGCGCTGCGGGAATCCGCGGAGGAATGGAAACTGCGGGCGGAGCAGGCAGAGGCGGAAGCGGAGCAACGGCTGGAAAAACAGCGGTTCGACTTTCTGCTGGACAGCGCGCTGGCGAAATCTGGCGCGAAGAGCCAAAAGGTTGTGCGCGCCCTGCTGGATTTGGACAGCCTGCGGCTGGAGAACGGGGATATATGCGGCCTTGCGGAACAGCTTTCCGCACTGCGGGAGGAGAACGGCTACCTCTTTGAGGACGAACTGCCGAAGCCGCGCTTCTGTGCGGCGGCGGGCGGCGCGCCGGCTTCCGGCATGGAGGCGGTGCGCGCGGCAATGGGACTGCCGGACGAGACGTAACAGCCGGACGGGGTTCGGTTGAGGCGTTGCATAGTGCGGCGGACAGCACATGCCGCGGCGTTTCGAAGGAGCCGCCGGTAAACCGGAGAAAGCGGCAAGGACTGTGTGCAGGGAGGAAGCTGCGGCAAGCAACGAACGGTATGCGGGGATTGGATGTTTTGCAGTGCTCCGCAGGAACCCGGAGAAAGCGGCAAAGGGCCGTGTGTAAGCGGAAAGCGTCTGATGCAAGGCGGACGCGGATGTTGGGCGTTCCCCATACCTGTGTGGCCCCGCAGAAAAACGGCGAAGGCTGTGCGGGAGCCGGATGCGGCAGAGAAAGCGGGACGGACAACGGATGTGTACCGAAACAACGCATACGCAAGGCCGCGCCTTGCCTCCCAGTCATTTTGGGCAATCGGCACAGCACAAGAGCCGCACCTTTGGCCTGTGTGGGAACGGGCAACAGAAACAGAGAGAAAGGAAGGATATCAATGGCAAATTCAATTCAGAAATTTAAAAATTATGTGGGTCTGCTAGACGAGGTATACCGCCTCGCGGCAAAGACAGCGGTGCTGGACAGCGACGCGTCACTGGTGAAGCAGGGGGCGAACGCGAAAGAAATCGTCATCC
>CABSKZ010000131.1 GCA_902478395.1 uncultured Eubacteriales bacterium
GGGAATCTTTATGTATTCACGGGGATTTTTACATAGATTTACGGAAGCGGGGCTGACGCCTTATCAAAGGGAGAAAGCTGAAAGTAAGAATATCACGAGCGAAGGGCGTTTGGGCGTTCTTTTTGTATTTCATTAACCATAAGCGTATAATCCGCTCTATGAGGCGGCTCAGATTATGTGATTCATACCAGTTGGACTGGGCCAGGCACACATTTTTCCAACAAAAAAGGCGGCGCAGCCATTGCCGCGCCGCCTTTAACTGATTATAGACTTTTCAGATAATCCACATTCCGCTGCATGCTTTCCCAAATGGGTTTGTCAAACGCTTCCTGTTCCACGATGAAATACTTCGCGTATTTCGCCGCTTCGATTACCTTTTTCATATCGATGACGCCATCTGGAATATCCACATCCGTGCCATTGCCGCCAACCTGTTTACAGTGGATTAGTTCTACCTTGCTGCCCCATTTTTTGATGTATTCCACCGGATCCTCGCCGCCGTTGTGAACCCAGTAAACGTCAAGCTCCAGCACAACATCATCAGAGGTATTTTCCGCAATGATATCCAGAATATATTTGCCGTCTATCTTTTTAAACTCATGATTATGGTTGTGGTAGCCAACCTTGATGCCGTACGGCGCAGCAAGTGCAGCAGCCTTGTTCAGCATATCGGTGACCGCGTCTACCTCCTGCCGGGTTTCCATTTTTGCATGAGGACAAATAATATATTTGGAACCAATCGCGCTGTTGTATTTTAAATCCTCCTCGAAGGAATTTAAAAAAACGTTCTGCGGTGTATGCGACGCAACGGAGTAGAGGCCGCTTTCCTGTAAAAGCTCCTTCATTTCCTCTGCGCTCAAATCGCCATAGCCTGCCAATTCTACGCCGTCGTAGCCGGTTTTTCCAACCCGGCGGACCGCCTTTTTAAAATCCTGTTTTGTTTCGCTCCGAATGGTGTATAACTGCAATGAAACGTCCATATTTCTTTCTCCTTTAAATTGATGTTTGAACCGCCGCAGCCGTCCGGTCAGATTCGAAGGAAGCTTCCATCACCCGAATCACGCGCATGGCCTGTTCCGGTGTAATGGTCAGCGGAGCTTTTCCCTCTATCGCGTCGAGCATCTGGATATAGACCGGGTTTAGATTATCCACAACGTCCAGCGGTTCCGTCAATGCGATAGTCTCTGTCGATTCCGGATTGCGCGGTGCCATAGTTTTTGTCGGCCCGGCTTTGGTCTGCACAATTTCGTCCGCCCAGACATTTTCCTTATCAATACAGCGGACAATTTTTCCGCTGCAATCCCAGCTGTCAATCTGCAGCGTGCCGTTTTTTCCAAGCACATACCACCGCGGGTGGGTGATGTAGTTGTTTGTGGAAACCTCGATATGCGCGGTTAATCCGCTTTCAAAGGTCAGTGTCAGCCGGAAGTTGTCGTCCACCTCCGGGTATGCCACGCTGTACATCTTGCAGAATACGTTGACAACCTTCTCATCCACCATATAAAGCAGCTGATCAATCAGGTGCACGCCCCAGTCCAGCATCATGCCGCCGCCCTGTTCCTTGTTGGTGCGCCAGCCGGAGGGAACGCCGCGCGACCCTTCCACACGGGATTCGATTACATACACGTCGCCCAGCATGCCCTGTTCCACACAGCGCTTCATCAGAACAAAATCCTTGTTGGTGCGGCGGTTTTGGTCGATGGCGAAAACCTTTCCGGTTTCTTCCGCAACTTTCATAATTTCTGCGAGCTCCGCCGAAGTAATGGTAACCGGTTTTTCGCATAGCACATGCTTGCCCGCGCGCAGCGCTTCGATGCACAAGTCCTTGTGGGAATCGTTCGGCGTGGAGACCAGCACAATGTCAATTTCCGGGTCGGCAAGCAACGCTTCTTTAGAAACGTAGCCAGTCAGCCCCTGTCCTTCGGCAAACCGGATGCGGTCTGGATTTATATCATACACGCCTTTCACATGGATGCGTCCGAATTTCTGTGTCTGCGCGTAATGGTGCCCCGCCATGCCGCCATAACCGATGATGCCCATCTGATAAATCTTTTCTAAGCCCACCACATTTCACCCGCATTTTCGTATATAATAACATCCTTCAAGAATTTCACAGCCTTTTCCAGCCCTTCCTTCGGAGACATCAGGCCGTCCTCGTGCTCGATGCTGATAACCCCGTCATAGCCCGTTGCCTTCAACGTGCTGATCATATCGTTCCAGACCTGTTGGCCATGTCCGTAGCCAACGGTGCGGAACACCCAGGAGCGGTCCAGAATGTCGCCGTAGCTGCCGACGTCCAGAACACCGTTCTTTGCGGTATTGATCGGGTCAATTTTTGTATCCTTCGCGTGGAAGTGGTAAATTGCTCCCTTTAGGTAACGAATTGCAGCGCACGGGTCGATTCCCTGCCAGAACAGGTGGCTCGGGTCGAAGTTTGCGCCGATGATATCGCCGACGGCTTCCCGCAGCCGCAGCAGGCTGGACGGGTTGTATACACAAAAGCCGGGGTGCAGCTCGAACGCAATCCGTTTAATGCCGATTTCCTTCGCCAGCTTTGCGGTTTCTTTCCAGTAAGGAATTAAAACTTCGTTCCACTGCCAGTCCAGAATTTCCAGATAATCCGGCGGCCAAGCACAGGTGACCCAGTTCGGGTTTTTCGATTCCGCACAGTCGCCCGGGCAGCCGGAGAAGCCGATGATGGTTTCCACGCCGAGCATCACGGCAATTTTCATTGCGTCTACAAATTCGTTGTGGAATTTTTCCGCGATTTCCTTGTTCGGATGAACCGGATTCCCGTGGCAGCTTACCGCGCTGATTTCAATGTTATATTTTTTCAACAGGCCTTTCAGTTCTTCCACTTTAGCAGGATTGTTCAGGTAATCCTTTGGGTCAAGGTGCGCCTTGCCCGGATAGCCCCCGGCGCCGATTTCCAATGAATCCACGCCAAGGCTGCTCAAATATTTCAATGCGTCTTCCAGCCCCATTTCGTTGAGGACCGGAGACATAACGCCCAGTTTCATATCATACACATCCTTTCAAATTTTATGTGGTAACGGAGATTTTTCCGCACCATTATTTTTCCAATGCCTCCGGATGCCGGCAGGCGAGTGTTTCTACAGAAGAAGACGGCCTTGCCCACTGCACGGCATTTTTTATGATTTGCTGTATAATTTCATTTTTATAAATTGGGTGCGCCTCGTGTCCCGGCTGGAAATAAAAAACTTTTCCATGTCCGCGCCGGAAGGTGCAGCCGCTGCGGAACACTTCGCCGCCGCGGAACCAGCCGAGGAAAATCAGGTCGTCCGGCTGGGGGATATCGAAGAACTCGCCGTACATTTCTTCCTCTGGAAGCTCAAAATGTTCCGGTATTCCCTGCGCAATCGGATGGCTCGGATTGCAGCACCAAACACGTTCCCGGTCGCCGTCCCGCCATGCGAGGTCGCAGGTGGTCCCCATTAAGCGCATGAACGGCTTGGATTTGTGCGCGGAGTGGAGCACAATCAGCCCCATTCCTTTTAAAACACGGTCTGCCACTTTTTTTGCGATTTCATCCGGGAGGTCATCCTGCTTTGCGTGAGACCACCAAATCATGACGTCGGTGCTCTCGAGCACTTCGTCCGGCAGGCCGCATTCCGGCATATCCAGCGTTGCGGTACGCACCTCAATTTCGTCGGTCTGCAAAAACTCTTTTATACAGTTATGAATTCCTTCTGGATAAACCGCACGGATGTTTTCCTCCGTCCGTTCGTGAAGAAACTCATTCCAAACGGTGACGCGGAGCATTAAAATACCACCTCTTTACCAGTTTTTGCGCTCTCATAAATCGCCTCGAGAATCTGCGTAACGACAATAGCCTGCTCTGGTTTCACAACCGGTTCTTTGTCGTTGATAACTGCGTCAATCCACTGGCGCGCTTCAATATCCGCCGGGGAAGCGCTTTCGCCGTCGTAGAAATCGACGCCGCCCGCGCCGAGGTCCGGCTTGGTCAGAATTTGCTTGTTGTATTTCACTTCATTGATACGGAGTCCGTCGTTCATGTCCGCACCCGCTTTGGTTCCGGCAAGCGTTGTTTTCGCTTCAATCGGGTCAGCCAGATTAATAGCCCAGCTGCTTTCGAGAATGATGGTCGCGCCATCCTCCATAGTGATGAAGCCAAACGCGGAGTCCTCAACCGTATATTCTTTCGGGTCCCAATCGCCCCAGGCATTTGCGGTTTCCGTCTGGTCGCCCAGCTTTTTAAACACGCTGCCCTTTACGCTCTTCGGTTTGTAGTTATCCATGCACCAGAGAGTCAGGTCAAGCGCATGGGTTCCGATGTCGATAAGCGGACCGCCGCCTTGAGCTTCCTCGTCAAGAAATACGCCCCAGGTTGGCACCGCACGGCGGCGGATTGCGTGTGCTTTCGCGAAATAGATCTCTCCAAGCTCGCCGTTGGCACATGCCCGTTTTAAATAGGTGCTGTCCGCGCGGAACCGGTTCTGATAGCCGATTGTCAGCTTCATTCCGGTGCGCTTGTGCGCGTCGAGCATGGCCTTTGCCTGCTCATAGGTTTTTGCCATTGGCTTTTCACACATCACGTGGCAGCCCGCTTCCATCGCGGCGATAGAAACCGGTGCGTGAGCCGCGTTTGGCGTCAGCACATGGACAACGTCCAGCTTTTCCTTTGCAAGCATTTCATTGTAATCGGCGTAAACCTTCGCGCCCTCTACACCATATTCCTTTGCGGCTTTTTCAGCGCGTTCCGGTACGATGTCGCAAAAAGCGACCATCTGTACTTCCTGAATTTTTTTCAGCGCCGGCATGTGCTTGCCATTTGCGATTCCTCCGCAGCCTACAATTCCTACTTTTACCATAATAAACTCTCCTTTATATGATTATTTTGTGTTCACTGCATTTGTTTCTTCGGGAAAATAACGGGTAGATTCCCGCAGTTCCAGCTGGTGTTTCAAAATGACGTTTTCCGGTTTTTCTTTTTTTAAAAGCGAGTGGAGCATCCGAAACGCCGTTTCCCCCATCAGCTTTTGCGGCTGTGCCACTGTCGTGATGGTTGGCTCCATAATGGTGGTAATTTCTGTGTTGTCAAACCCAATTACACTCACATCGCGCGGGACGCAAATCTGGCTTTTTTTCAAAACGGAAATCGCGCCGGCCGCCATTTGGTCGGAAAGCGCAAAGATTCCATCGAACGGATGACGCTGCCGCAAAAACTGTGGTATTACGCGCGTCGCGTTCCGGAAGCCGTAGTTTCCGTAAACGACCAATTCTTTGTCAAAGGGAATACCGTGGTCGGAAAGCGCCGCAAGATACCCTTCAAACCGCAGCTTAGAGGATATTAAGTCATTGCTGACGCCCAAAAACACGATTTTTTTCCGGCCGTGTGCCAGCAGATAGGACACTGCGTCATACGCCGCCGCCCGGTTGTCAATGGAAACAAACGGCGTGTGCTCGGTATCGATATACTCACTGCACTGAACCACTGGAAACTGCCCCGACAGTTCCTGCATCTGTTCTTTCGACAGGGAGCTGTTCAGAATAATTGCCCCGTCAGCCAGTTTATTCCGTACCAGGTTTAAGTATGTATCCTCCTTTTCCTTCACTCCGTCCGTCGCGCAGATTAAAATGTGGTATCCGTTTTTGCCTGCTTCCTGTTCAATCCCGCGGATTACTTTGGAACAAAACGTGTTTGCAAGAGAAGAGAGCATAACCAGGATGATGTTCGTCTGCCTGCACCGCAAATGCCTGCCAAGCAGGTTTGGCTGATACCCAAGCTGCTCTGCCGCGTCCAGCACCTTTTGCCGCGTGTTCTCCGCAACGGCGTCTGTTCCGCTCAGCACGCGGGACACGGTTGCAGTAGACACCCCGGCCAGCTTTGCAACGTCCTTAATTCCTATTGTGCCCACCTCCTGTAAACGTTTTCAGTAATCGTTTACATTTTACCGTCCCTTACGTTATTTGTCAATACTATTTTCTCATTTTATTCAATTTTTTTCAGTTTTTCTTCGGATAGCCAGCTTATTTTCCGTCACAGAAAATTTATAATTTTTTTGTGATTGGGTATTCCTTTTTTTCATATTATGTGTTAGAATAGATATGGTTTTGGGCTGAAGCCCTGCCAAAGCTGAAGGAGGTGTTTTGAAATGGCTTATATAATTACAGATGAATGCATCAGTTGTGGCGCCTGTGAACCGGAATGTCCAGTATCCTGCATCAGTGCTGGTGACAGCAAATATGTAATAGATGCTGGTACTTGCATTGAGTGCGGCAACTGCGCAAATGTCTGCCCGGTCGGAGCACCGCAGCCAGAGTAAATGTTACGTAATAAAAAGACGGCCCTATGGCCGTCTTTTTTTCTGCCCTTGCACGCCCGCAGGCAGGACGAAACTTAGGCCGCGTGAAATGGGGCAGAGGCCCCCCTCCCAAAGCCTGCAGTTCCTGCGGCCTTTGCCAAAAATTGAGCGTTGAACTCCGGCCGTAGGCTGTGTTATACTATAATTACATAGAATGAAGGGAGGAAGCGCGGCATGCTCAAAATAAAAAAGATGTTCCGGAAAACACATTGGCTCACAAAATTTGTGATTAAATACGGCGTGATATGCGCTACCATTTTATTACTTACTGCTGCTGCTATTGCAAGGATGAACGAGCCGCTTTCTCTTTCTATGGGCTCTGTATCGGTGTATATGTTTGCCGAGGTCATTATATTCGGACTATTGATTGACGTCATTGCAAAACGAACGGGAATCGATTCGGATGACAGCGACGACAAGGAAGAAAAGCAATAGGCGGAATTTTGATGGAAAGAGCAAAAGTGTGGGGACGCCTTTAAATTGGAGGCAGGAATATTATAAAAGAATATTTGATAATTGCAAATTACCTAAAAGGCCGGTCAGCCCGACTCTGTCATTCTTACCATTGGTTGACAAATCCATAGTAAAAATTCGGATATTTTATTTTAGAGATATTGACAAAAAATTTATTCCATGCTATAATAAAGGAGCAGTTGCGGGAGTGGCTCAGTGGTAGAGCGTCACCTTCCCAAGGTGAACGTCGCGAGTTCGAATCTCGTTTCCCGCTCCACGTCGCAGCAAACTACGCTGCATTCAAAAATCCCAGCCTTTGGCTGGGATTTTCTCATATGCTTCGTTGCTGCTCCTCTTTCGCAAAAAGGCACGCTCGGCTCGCCTGCTCGGTTGTAAACGCCCTCACAACGACTCGCTGTCGCTACCACCTTTTTGCGAGTTGCGCCTTCGGCGCAATGTATCATTTTTGGTAGGTTTCTCCATTTTTTTGTTAAAATCTTATGCACTGTGCCTATGCCTTTATTTTTATTTGTATAATCCTACATACTTTATTTCCGGTAACGGATGTTATATCTGTGACATATTAATAAGTAATCACATCGACCTTAATCTATTCTCTTATGTAATCAAAA
>CABSKZ010000132.1 GCA_902478395.1 uncultured Eubacteriales bacterium
CAGACGCCGCTTACGTTCGCACGAACGCTAACGCGTTCAGCCCTTGCAAGGAGCGGATTTCCCGGCACATGTCCGGGAAATCCGCAATTCTAAGTCAGAGGGGAACCGCAAATCAGCATTGCCACCCCTCTGACAACTCCCCATAGTTTGCGTAATTTTTGTTTTTTCGACAGCCCGGCGCGGCGGCATCGTCCGCCGCGTTTTCGTTTCTTTGTATAACAAACAGCGCACCTTTTTCTCTGCAGCGTCTTCTCTTGTACGAAGGGGATGGCCGTGTAAAAAATCAAATCATAGCGCAGCACCATCCGTGTCTGTTTCCTTTCAAATGCCAAATGGCTGCGTCAACTTTTCTAATTCTCTCACGTTGCTTTTTACGGGTTTGCATAAATATTTTACGATAATTGGAATATTTTAACTTGAACAAGCCTATACTTATACTACAAACGATATTTTACATAGGAGGTCCCCGCATGATGACATTGGAACATTTAGGAATAGAGTTTATCAGTCGTTGGAGGAACAATCTCGAACGGAAACAGGCTGAAAAAGAGGCTGACCGGGCCAGGCAGGAATTTTTGGATATGATATCCGCCGCAAAAGAGGAACTGCGTACCGCCCGGGATAATTTCAACGCCATTACGGATGAAACACTGCTGGAATACTACATTTACGAAATCAAAGCGGCGGAAACGAAGCTGAACTATTACTTGAATCTCGCCAAAAAGGAAAACCTGAGCTGCAACACGTATCTTGTAAACTTGTCGGACGGCTATCAGGCAAGAGGGAGCGTGACCATATGACGTTTTGGGAAATCGCCGCGTACCTGCTTGCGCTGGGGCTGGTGCTCGTGCTTTGCCGCATCTTTATTAAGCCGCTCAAGGGACTTTTTATCCTGGTTCTCAATTCCCTGCTGGGGGGCGTCGGGTTGTACATATTCAATCTCATCTTCGGCACAATGGGGTTTACTATCGGCCTCAATGTCGTAACAGCCGCCGTAGTCGGAATGTTTGGCCTTCCGGGGCTTGTACTGCTGATTATTTTGAAGCTTGTTTTTAATATTTAAATAGTGTTGTAAGAGAACCCGGCCCGCCGCAATCGGCAGACCGGGTTCTTTCTCTGTTCCACAGCAATCAGAATTGAACGGAGCGCTTGCTTTAATTGTATAAGCCCGCCCGTTCATTAATCACTAAAAGCCGCAGCATCGTTTCATTTAATTCCAGGTTTCCCTTGCCATCACCTTTGAGGTAACCCTTATCCACAAGTTTCTGGATAGTTGGGCGCGCCCACTCCGGCACGTCGCCGATATGGTTATAGATCATTCCTTCATCCTCCCCTGTCTCAGATTCCTTTTTATAACCATTCAACCCATTGCGCCTTATAATCGACGGATAGTCCTTAAATGCCAGATCTGTATCAACGCTGTCGCTCTCAATTCCATTAATCTGCGCGCTGTCTCCTGTTTGCTGCATTCCGCATGGAAGATTGGCCACGCCGTTGTAATCTGCAAGCCAAAGGTCATACGGCGCTAACCGGTCTGCAATAAATTGATTATAGTAATAATCCAAATCGGTATAATTCATTGCGTACCAGCCGCCGTTTTCCAGCTCCTGCAAGAATACGACTGCCATATCTGTTATCAGTTCCCGTGTGGGGATGACTCCCTGTTCTCTGGCATAGCGGTCACTGTCAGCCTCCCAATCAAAGCTGAGCGGATAGGAAACCATTCCCTTATACGGCTCCATAACTTCCATCAGAACATCCGCTTCGTGCCTGGCCATCTCCGGCGTATACGCATAGCTGAACCAATACGCTCCGACGCTGACATCTGCCGCCAATGCTCCATTGATGTTGCGTTCAAACTGCGTGTCCAGATTCGCGGCACTGCTGCCGTATCCGGCCCGGATCATCGCGAACGCAATGCCATCTGCCTTTACCTTATTCCATTGAATTGTTCCGGCAAATTCAGAAACATCAATCCCTTTCACCGCCATTTTTGGCTCCTCCGTTTCTTAAAAAATTACAAACTACCTGCAAAATAGGATATGCGCCAAGCGATAAAATGGTTACATCCGGTACGTGCAAATAAAATTTAAGGGCAGTAGAATAATTTCATCTACTACCCTTTTAGATTGTCTGCTATTAACTTGAAACGGACACAATATAACTATTTAAACGTACTCCTCTTAACCGAACAGCAATCTTTCTATCTTCAAATTCGTACGTTATTTACAGAAAATATAAGAATCATTGTATTTCATCTAAATCATACGGTGTTGTCTGGTAGACGAAATAATTGAGCCAATTGGAATAGAGCAGATTCGCATGAGAACGCCAGTTCATAATGGGTTCCTTCGAGTCGTCGTCCTCCGGAAAATAGTTTTTAGGAACCTCAATTTCCAGTCCGTTGTTCTTATCACGAAAATATTCTTTTTTTAAAGTATCCGCATCATATTCGGAGTGTCCAGTCACAAAAATTTGGCGGCCTTGGTCTGTAGAGGCGACATAAAGTCCCGCTTCGTCCGAGCTGGCAAGAATTTTCAGTTCTGGCACTTTTGCCACGTCTTCCTCTAACACTGTCGTATGGCGGGATTGCGGCACCATAAATACATCGTCGAAACCGCGGAATAAAATCGAATTTTTATGGACTACTTTATGCGGGAACACGCCGAACAGCTTTTTATCCAGCTGCCGTTTCTGAATCCCATAATGGTAGTAAAGGCCCGCCTGCGCACCCCAGCAGATATGGAACGTACTGGTAACGTTGGTCTTGCTCCATTCCATAATGTCCGTCAGCTCATCCCAATACTCCACTTCTTCAAAGTCCAGATGTTCCACCGGCGCCCCAGTGATAACCAAGCCGTCAAACTTCCGGTGTTTCACCTCATCAAAGGTTTTATAAAAGGTCAGCATATGTTCCTCGGGAGTATTTTTGGGCTTGTGTGTGCCTGTTTGCAGCAGCTCCAGTTCCACCTGAAGCGGCGTATTTCCCAGCAGGCGTGCCAGCTGTGTTTCTGTTGTTATTTTTGTCGGCATCAGGTTCAAAATGGCAATCTGCAACGGGCGGATGTCCTGCGTCAACGCCCTTGTTTCCGTGATAACAAAAATATTCTCATTGTTGAGTACCTTAGTAGCCGGCAGCTCATTTGGTATTTTAATCGGCATTTATCCCACTCCCTGTTTTCCCAGATAATATATCTATTATAGACGAAGCTTTTGCGTTTGTCAACTTCTATTAAGATGAGCCGTATTCATATTATCCAAATTTAGAATCATATAAGACATTTCTTTTACCTGAACGGTGTGGTATAATAAACGCAAAAGCGTTTATTATACGCCTCCGGCGGGGAATTTATCGCGCGTGCGAATTTTCCTCACGTTGTTCGGAAACGCACATGCGCAATTATACCAAAATCCTTCGGATTCATGGTATAATATGAACACTTAGCGAATCCGAGGGAAGCGAAGGATGCGCTTAGTGAGAATATATGCCCTTGTGGAATAACAGACATGGAGTAAGGCTTTGTGCTGAGTCGAAGACGATAGCAGAAAGCGCTTCATTCAACCGTTCTTTTCTGGGGCACAACCTGAAAGGAACTTCCGTTATCCTCACTATGAAGCAGGTGTGCAGCAAGCCGATTGGCGGCTTGCCCTTATGGTAGTATAAAAACAAAAGGAGAAACTCATGTTAAACCTAAAACAGGAAATGCAAAACTGGAAACAAACTCCTGAAATTCCCCGCAGACTAATTGCTTTTGGGGCGAGCAACACCGAACTTGGCTGGCATTCGGAGGGGTGCCACAACTGGGTAAGCTGGTTATATTGCAGTTTGCGCAGTTCGGTTGGCAGGCATGTGACCGTTATCAACCAAGGATTTTGCGGCGATACCTCAAAAGGTCTGCTGTCACGGATGCAGCGCGACGTCATTGCCTTTTTACCGGACATCGCAATCATCATGGTCGGTGGAAATGATGTGAATGCCGGACTGCCTGCCGGTAAATACAAAGAAAATTTGACGGTTGCAATAGACACGATGCTTTCGCACAATATCGTCCCCGTCATGCAGACCTCCTATGCTTACATATTCCATCACGGATATAACCGCGCTTTGTTTGACGCATATTCCGAGGTGAACCGGACGCTATCTAAAGAATTCGACATTCCCATTGTAGATCACTATCAATTATTCATTGCTTTCTACGATTACAACCAAGAGGAATATTGCCAATTAATGCACGACGCAATGCATGTCAACGCACTGGGCAACCTCGTGATGGGCTTGCATGAAAATGACATGTTCGGCCTCTCTCCCATTACCGCCCCTAATTTCAGGATGGAACGTGCAATGGATTTCTATACGCGTATGAAACAGCTAACGGAAGGCAGGACAGCAGAATGAAGCAAACCTTTCTACTCATTTTGGCCACTGCGCTGATTTTTGTTACACAGGAGCCTGTCAGCAAAATGCTTTCCGGACAGGTAAATCCGTTGTCATTGACCTGTTTGCGGTTCTTCATCGGCGGGCTTATTCTGCTTCCCTTTGCACTGCGGGAACTGAAGGTAAAACGGCAAAAACTGCAAAAACGCGATATTATCAGATTGGTCATCTTAGGAATTATCTGTATCTGCATCAGCAAAACACTCCAGCAGGTATCTGTCTTCAAGGCAAACTCCGCGGCAGTCGCAGCAATTGTGTTCTCTGTCAATTCTGTATTTACCATGATTTTGGCCGTCTTTTTCTTAAAAGAAAAGCTAACCTGGAAAAAACTGCTCGCACTGGTAATATGCATTGCCGGAGTACTGCTCTCAACGGACTTCTCTTCCGGCGAAAATACCGTAGGAATATTGCTTGCAGTGGTTGCCGCATTGTTTTTCAGTATTTATACCGTTATGGGTAAAAAAATGATGGCACGTTGTTCCAGTCTCGTGCAGACTAGCTTTGCTTTTCTCTTCGGCAGCATCGCGTTGTTTTTCATTCTCTGCGTATCTGGAATCAACATTTTGGCTGGCATAAATATCACGAACATTTGGATTCTTCTTTATTTGGGGATAATCGGAACAGGTATTGGTTACTATCTTTATTTTGCGGCGGTTGAACGCTCTGTGCTTTCCGCCTCCTTCGTTTTCTTTATTAAGCCTGCACTTGCCCCATTTGCTGCATGGCTTCTTCTGGGTGACATGCCGGGCATATGGGTCTTTGCGACACTGCTTCTGGTTCTCCTGGGGTCTTATCTCAGCCTTCCCGGGAAGAAAAAGAAAGCATCGCAGGAGGCCAGCCTGAAGAATTCATATTAAAACACTCCGCTCAAACAATAATAGGCCGACAGGGTAAGTTGATGATTATAATCAAAAACTCGAAGCTGTGGGCAATAGAAAAAGCTGTGGATTTAAAATCCACAGCTTTTTCTATTCTTCCACAACCGATATCTCCAATTTTTTTGCGATTACATATCCACCCAGTCCGGCTGAAGCAACCACATCATACACATGCCAACCGCCATTTGTGATATAAGTTCCTAAATCGCTGGCACAAACGACATCCGCACTGAGAATCGGAAAACCAACTTTCAAATTCTCATCGATTTTTTTCCAATCTCTCAAAATATATTCCTTTACAGGAGTTTCTCTAATCTCTGCCAAAATATTATATCTGGCAACAAAGTCAAACTGGTGCGCAAAAAGGCCAGTAAATTTAATGCTCACACGCTCGCGCCGTTCTTCATTTTTTGTTTCCAGCACCATGATGTTATGTTCCATATCCACACATATGGATAAAATAATATTGTTTTTTACCATATCGTATTGTTGCACAATCAATCCCCCCTCTTCATTATCCTAAATACCTATGCGCAACATTTTGCCGCACACAGAGTGCCTTGTAAACATAAATACCTTATCAGCAGACATCATACTATGCATTGAGATAGTCTTGTAACCAATTAAATAGAATGAAAAACATTCGTCCTCCAAGTTACTTCGCCGTAGACATATGAGAAACAAAAAAATTTTACATGCGCTGTTAATTCCCAGCCAGATATGTGTTAAAGTTCACCACGTGTAGAAGTTTTTTCTGGTTGTCCCATAGAAAAAACGGTTGAATTAAGTGTTGTCTGCCGCTGCCATTTGTTCCGCCCAAAGCCTTTTTTCACGCCTATGATGTCTCACAAGGGCATCTATTCTCACTAAGCTTATCCTTAGCTTCAATAAGTGTTCATATTATATCATAAAACCCGAAGAGGAGGCAAGCCTAAATGTCAAAATTTTGACATTTAGACACCTTATGTTTCAGAAGCCTTATCCCATTCCTGTTATACAACCCACTTCATGCACCACAAAGTATCTTCAGCCATTTTTTATTTAAAAACCGCCTGTCTAAAAAGACAAACGGTCTACAATATGCTTATAATTGTCTATTAACTGCTGCTATTTTATACCGTCTAATTCACGCCGGTCTTCCAAATACCCCACTGCTTTGTCCCTTCCGTTGCTTTTTGCATAGAAAAGCGCTTGATCCGACATACTAAGGAGTTTTTTATATTGATGGCACTGACATGCCTCCGATTCTGCAGTTTTTCCTCCGCACAGTGCGCGCGGGATATATCAAGCCGATTCCCCAAAAATTCTCTTTTCCTTTCCCGCCGCACTATGAGAAGAGTCCTAAACCTTAAACATCAATTCATTTTTACATTTTCCATTGCAATTTTGGTATTCGTCCGCTCGTTTTCAAATTCTTTTTCGAGATTATTCACATAAAACCGGGAATTGGAGACAGAAATATTCTCACTGTCAAGAGCCGTGAACATAGATTCACCCGTATTGCCGTAAATCATACAGTTTTCGTATTTTACGCTGTTACAACTATGAATATTAATCAGGCTGCCGAGGGAGGCTTCGCAGCTCCGCAACTCACAGGCATCAAACCGCACATCGGTACAGCTTTCCAAAACCATAATTCCATTAGAACAATCCTCAATGATGGAATCTGTTACGTTCAGACCCTTCACCTGCTCTGCCGTAATGCCATAGGTACCGCAGCCGAACAACAGGGTATTATCCAAAATAATTTGTTCGGACTGGCTGGCGTTGAGCACGCCGCCGGTGCAGTATCCCTCTTCCGGTGTATGGCCGAGCTTGACACCCTGTAACGTGATATTTTTACAGCCGGACAGATTCAAGACGTTTGCATACCGCGGCTCAACAATGATTTCCGCCCGCTCCGGCCCCGAACCCTCAATGGTAAGATTTTGTACGCCGTTCAGAAAGAATTCTTCACCGTCGTAGCAGGTTTTGAAGTACGCTTTTGCGTTAACAAACTCTGTCTTTTTATCTTTTACTGCACTAAGATTGTATTTTCCATCTTTCAAAATGATATGTACATTTGAATCAATTGCGTCAACCAGCTCCTCCGCAT
>CABSKZ010000133.1 GCA_902478395.1 uncultured Eubacteriales bacterium
GGGTATTCCGGTTCTGGCAGTCTGCCATCCCGCCGCAAAAACGCAGCAAATTCTTGAAGCATGGCCGGAAAATCCGCAGGATGTTTTGAAGTCATTTGTTTTTGACGTTTGCGGGGCAGAAGCCAATTGGAATATGAAGAATTTCGTTACCGACCAGATTGAGCTGGTCCGCAAACAAGTTGGAGATAAAAAAGTGTTGCTCGCCCTGTCTGGCGGCGTGGATTCTTCAGTAGTCGCAGCGTTGCTGCTCAAAGCCATTGGGGACAAGCTGACATGTGTGCATGTCAATCACGGGTTACTCCGGAAAGGGGAAGCGGAACAGGTTGTGGATGTGTTCCAGAAAAAACTGAATGCCAATCTGGTCTATGTAGATGCGAGCGAGCGTTTCCTGACAAAACTTAAAGACGTTGCAGATCCGGAAGAAAAACGGAAAATTATCGGTGCGGAGTTCATCCGTGTGTTTGAAGAAGAAGCGAGAAAGCTGGAAGGCATTGATTATCTCGCACAGGGAACGATTTATCCGGATATTGTGGAAAGCGGCACAAAAACTGCAAAAATGGTTAAGTCCCACCATAATGTGGGCGGATTGCCGGAAGACTTGCAGTTTGAGCTGGTTGAACCATTAAAGCAGTTGTTTAAGGACGAGGTTCGCGCGTGCGGCTTGGAACTTGGCCTGCCGGATGAAATGGTTTTCCGTCAACCCTTCCCGGGGCCTGGTCTCGGTGTGCGTTGCCTTGGCGCAATCACAAAAGAACGCCTGGAGGCGGTGCGTGAATCCGACGCGATTTTGCGGGAGGAATTCAAAATTGCCGGCCTGGACAAAAAAGTGTGGCAGTATTTTACGGTTATTCCAGACTTTAAATCCGTTGGAGTACGAGACCACGCGAGATGTTTTGAGTATCCAGTTATTATACGTGCAGTCAACACCATCGACGCAATGACGGCTAGTATCGAATGTGTGGATTGGCCGGTTTTGACAAAAATTACAGACCGGATATTAAAAGAGGTTAAAAACGTGAACAGGGTCTGCTACGACCTTTCTCCAAAACCGACGGCAACAATAGAATGGGAATAATTTTTGATTAGAAAAAGAAATCCATGGACAAATCAGGATAATGGTTGTTATCCATATCGCATACAGGGCCTTGGATATTCCGGATTGAATGATTGTCGCAGAGCGGCCCGTCCCGCAAAAAAAGCTGCGGGGCGGGCTGTTGGAATAATTTGTTGACAAAATTGCCGTGGTGCAATATAATGGTTGGCGGCGCGAATTTTGTGCCGGAGGGGAAGATATTATCTATGAGTGCGAAAAAGCTGTTTTTGTGCATTTTAGTGACAGTTCTTGGTTTGAGCATAGCCGGCTGCACAAAAATGCCGGATGAAAACAAAACAGATTCTACACTGCCCGTAGAGAACATATCTGGGGTAGAGGATTTAAAGGGGAAAAAAATTGGCGTATCCCTGGGCTCGGGAGCAGATATGCGCCTTACGGGGAACGACGCTTATGAAGTCCTGCGGTATGATACTGCGACAGATGCGCTTTTGGGGCTGCAATCTGGTTCAGTTTCCGCGATAGCGGCTGAAATCACGACAGCCCGCGAATTCATGAAAGAGAATAATACCCTGTCCGTACTGGGCGGAGATGTCGGAAGCGAAACTTACGGAGTGGCGCTGCCAAAAGGGAGCGTAGAACTGAAAAATAAGGTCGACCTGTTTATTCATTATTTAAAGGACTCCGGCGCTTATGGAAACATGGTTTCCAGATGGATTAAGTCAGGGTCGGATAGTATTAAAATGCCGGATATTAAAACAGGGAACGGCCCATCGCTCCGTGTCGGGATTAACGCGGAATACGCTCCGTTTGAATATATCGGCGAAAAGGAAGAGATGCTCGGATTTGATATTGAATTCATCAAACGGTTTGCCGCCTTCTACAATTTCCAGCTTGAATTTTACGAATCGGACTTTTCCAGTTTATTTCTCGCACTCGACGAGGGCAAGGTGGATATGATTATTTCCGCTGTGGCCATAACAGAAGAGCGCGAACAGAGGTATACCTTCAGCGACGCCTACTATAACAACGAGATTGTCTTTCTAACAAATTCTCCGCTTGATACCGGAAAGGTGGACTCGCTGAAGGATTTAGATGGCAAAAGTATTGGCCTTTTGACCGACATCGCAAAAGAACATGCCAACGATGAGATAGCGGAAATAAAGAATTCCCAAACGCTCTATTTCGAGGATTTGGAAAGTGAACTCATGGCGCTTCGCGCCAAGCGGATATCTGCCCTGTTGGCGGCAAAAGAGGACGCCCAAAAGATTGTAGATGAAAACAGGGATCTTATCATGCTCGACAGTCCTGTAAGCATTGAAGAAAATATTTACTATATCGTTGCTTCCGGTGAGGTAATGGAGCAGCGGCTGGCGCTGGTGGAAAGAGTCAAAAACAGTTTTTATAATAACCTGATAAAGGAACAGCGCTATCTCCTGGTGTTGGAAGGATTATGGATTACCATTCAAATCTCCCTCGCTTCCGGCCTGCTCGGTACACTGCTGGGGCTGCTGTTTTGTTATTTCATAAGGTCAAAACACCGTGTCCTGCGTTCGTTTGCTCAAGTTTATACGAAAGTAATTCAGGGGACTCCTATTGTCGTCCTGTTATTGATTGTCTGCTATATTATTTTTGCCCGTGTGCCAATTAGCGAAAATCTGATTGCGATTATTACATTTTCAGTTTATTTCAGCGCACACGTATGTGAACTGCTGGCAACTGGTATCCATTCGGTCGGCAGTGGGCAGAAAGAAGCCGCGATGGCACTCGGCTACACAGAAACGCACGCGTTTTTCAGGCATATTCTTCCACAGGCCGTCACAAATGCCTTGCCTGCCTATCGAGCCGCGTTTGTTTCACTGGTTCAGACTACCTCCATCGTTGGTTATATTGCAATATCAGACCTGACGAAAGCGAGTGACATCATCCGTAGCCGGACATATGAAGCATTCTTCCCCTTGATTATGGTGGCAATCATTTATTTTGTTCTTGCGTACCTCATGACGCTCGGACTGAAATATCTGGAAAGACGGATGGACATTACCAGACGCAAAAGGAGTATCAGACTATGATTTCTGTTAGAAACTTAAAAATGGTATACAATAACAGCGAAGTCATAAAAAACTTGAGCGTTGATATCGGCGAAGGGGAAGTCGTTTCTATCATCGGCCCTTCTGGAACAGGCAAAAGCACCTTTCTAAGATGTCTCAATCTGCTGGAAACGCCGACTGCAGGAGATATTTTTATTGATGGGGAAAAAATTACGGATAAGAATTGTGATTTATCGCTTGTCAGGCGGAAAATGGGGATGGTTTTCCAGCATTTCAATCTGTTCGAAAACCGGATGGTGATTGAGAATGTTATGATTGCACCAATAGATTTGTTAAAGAAGGATAAAAAAGAAGCCTTTGAGCTTGGGATGCAGCTTTTGAAAAAGGTTGGCTTGGCGGAGAAGGCTTATTCCTATCCAAGTGAGCTTTCCGGTGGACAGAAGCAACGGGCTGCAATCGCACGTACACTGGCGATGAAACCGGAAATTATTTTGTTCGATGAACCGACTTCAGCTCTTGATCCCATTATGGTGAACGAGGTTCTTTCCGTCATTAAGCAGCTCGCCAAAGAGAAGCTGACAATGCTGATTGTGACACATGAAATGGACTTTGCGGAAGAAGTCTCCACACGGGTCCTGTATATGGACAAAGGCGGAATTTATGAGGATGGACCATCGGAGGAGATTTTTAAACATCCGAAAAGAGAAAAAACCCGTGCATTTATCCAGCATATTCACTCGTACGAGATTAAAATTACGAACCGTGATTTTGATTATCTGCACCTTGTTGGCGAATTGGATGATTTTGCAAAGAGATACTATTTTTCGAAAGCCGCGACAAACAGTTTGCAGCTGGTCGTTGAAGAAATGGTCTATCATTTGATTTTACCAATACAGTCAGATTCGGTTTTGATAGATGTACTGATTACGTTTGATGAACAGACCTCCGTTTTAGCGTTTGAGATTAACTACGCGGGTGGAGAAAGGAATGTTCTGGAACAGGACGATGACATTTCTGTTATGATTGTCAAAGGAAAACTGGAGGAATTTCATCACAAATACGAACATGGCATGAATATCATTACGGCCAAAATGAAAATCTAACAAAAAGGAACGGTTATGTTGATACCATACCGTTCCTTTTTGCTGCGGTTCTGAAAATGGCGGACTTGCCGATATGCGCCGGAACGACACTGTCCGCTTGCGTTGAGGCCGTTTGTTTCAATTTCTGCGACAGTGAATAAAATATAGCGGCAGAAGTCCGTACGTGTTTTCATTCAAAAACTTTATTTTTGCAATAAACCTGAATCGCAGCGTTTAGAAGCTCTGCCACACCTTTTCCATAGTGTTTTTCGTAAAAGTTCAAGAAACGTTCGTCCGTCACATACAGCTCGCCAAGCTGGGATAAAATTTCGTCCGTACAGGTATAGCAATTTTCAGTAATATAGGCCTGCCATTGTTTGACGAGAGACTGCAGTACGGGGGCATCCGGTTCACATTCGAGACGGCGGGCAAAGGCCCTGAAAATTCGATCTGCCTCATTGGAGTTTTGAATCCACTCCTTTTCCGCTCGGGAGGCTTTATTCTGATACTCCTCCCACGCAGCCGTATCGCCCCAGCGCTCCTTTGCCTCCGCTGAAAAACGTTTTGCGGCGGCGTCAATTTCTTTTTTGTCAAATGCGTTTAACATTGCTTTACTCCCTTTCATCGTGTTATCTATGAGGCGTATCAGCCTGTCAAGCCGTTTTTGTTTTAGAACGAGCAACTCCCGCTGACGTGCCATCGCCTCCCTTTCGTCAAAGGAGGGGTTTTCTAAAATTTTTTTGATTTCTTTCAGCGGAAACTCCAGTTCCCGAAAAAACAAGATTTGCTGCAAACGGGCAACTTCCTGTTCTCCGTAAAGCCGATAGCCCGCCTGGGTTGTTGCTGCTGGCTTTAAAAGACCGGTTTCATCATAATAATGCAGTGTGCGCACACTGATTCCGCATAGTGCGGCAAGTTCTTTGACTGTTTTCAACGTATCATCTCCTTTGACAAATTTATCATATACGATGACGTAACGTGAGAGTCAAGTATTTTTTTGAAAATTTTTTATCGTATAATGAAAATATTGCAGGCAATACTAAGATTGTAACATAGTCAAACTGATTATGGAACAATTTTAGGAGGTATTTTTATTATGGCATGTAAAGCAAACCAGTCTATTAAATGTACTGTACAGCAGTGCACCTACCATTGTGAAAATCAGGATTACTGTTCTCTGGACTGCATAACGGTTGGAACGCATGAAAATAATCCGACCATGGACCAGTGCACAGACTGCAAATCGTTCCAGTTAAAAGGCTAACTCATAAGCTGTTAAGACCGCTTGTATTATTCAAGCGGTCTTTTTTCTGCTTAACGGATTGAATTTTTCGTCGTTTTATGATATATTTTAAGGTATTCTGACAATTGAGGTGAAGATATGGGTAACAAAGAAGAATTTTTGGAGATATATCGAACGAACATCCAACGGGAGGGTGCGGACAAGCTGCTGGAGTATCTGCAGTCGCCCGCCAGCGATTTTTTTACAGCTCCGGCAAGTTCGCGGTTTCACGGCTCTCATGAAGGTGGGCTGTTGGAGCATAGCCTCAATGTCTATCACTGTCTTTGCGATTATCTTAACCGCGGGCGGGTGAAAAACCAGTACGGGTTGGATTACAGCGCGGAATCCGTAGCAATCGCGTCCCTTCTGCACGATCTCTGTAAAGTGAATTGCTACAAAAAAGGGTCGCGTAATGTAAAAGACAAAAATGGCGTATGGCAGAAGGTTCCGACCTATGAATTTTCAGACGAGCTGCCATATGGCCACGGAGAAAAATCCGTCTATATCATTACTGGTTTCATGAAACTGACACGGGAAGAGGCGTTTGCAATCCGTTACCATATGGGCTTTTCCGGTGAAGAAAGCAAGCGGAATGTAGGAGATGCCTTTGAAAAGTTTCCTCTCGCGTTTGCTCTGAGTACCGCCGACATGGAAGCAACATATTTTCTGGAATAAAGACGGATTTTCTGCGGTTCTTTGTGTAAAAATAATATTGTATTTTGTCGTGGATTGTGATAAACTAAATAAGTTATTACATAGGATAAAATAGGGTTCTAATTTTTTGGCACTGGAGTGTGGATATGGGTTTCGAGGTAATCGCTACGCAGATTGCAATGCTTGGTATCGCGATGTTAATTGGATTTCTTGGTGTGAAACTGAAATATCTTGGTGCGGATTTGCGCAACGCAATATCGAGCGTAATTGTCAAAATTACGCTTCCTCTTTTGATCATCACCTCGATAACCGGCCAGACACTGGAGCGCGACATGCTCAAAAACGCCGGTCTCTTGATTGCGATTGAAATCCTCACGATAGCGCTTATGATTGGTTTGGGCCTGCTGACCGCGAAGCTGTTCCGGCTAAAAAATGCGACCCGGACGATTCACACGTGCATGAGCGCTTTTGGAAATGTTATTTTCCTTGGTTATCCGTTAATTACGGCTCTCTATGGGGCAGAGGGGCTTTTTTATGCCATTATCTACGCATTGGTAAATGATAGCTTTGTCTGGACGTTGTGCGTTTATTTGATGGGGAAGGAAAGTGGAAATCGGACAAAATCTCCGGTTAAAAATCTGATTAACCCAAATACGGTTTCGTTCGTCATCGCGATTCCGATGTTGTGTCTCGGGCTAAAACTACCGGGGCTCATCCATGACGCGCTTGCCTCGGTTGGGAGTTTGACAACCTATCTATCCATGCTGTTTATCGGGATGACGCTTGCTGTAATCGACCTTCGGGAGATTTATAAAAGATTTTCTATTTTTGTTCTGTCCTTCGTCAAAATGTTACTCGTTCCTGTGTTTTTGATTTTTGTGCTAGGAGCTGTTGGCCTAGACAAGACGCTTGCAGGAGTGCTTATTTTACAAGTCGGGATGCCGGTGCAGACTGTCCTAACGATTCTCGCAAACGAGTATCAATCCGACTTTAAGTATGCTACAGAATGTGTGTTTATCACAACGGTACTCAGCCTGGGAACTCTCCCGCTGGTGTACCACCTGATTCTGACATTTTTGTAAAGTTGTCAATAATTTAAATATATGGGGGTTGTATCATGTCAACTTGTCCAAAGGTTGCTGTCATTATGGGCAGCGATTCCGATTTTCCTACAGTGAAAAAATGTGTCACCACTTTGAAAAAGTTTGGGATTGAAGCGGATGTCTCCGTTATTTCCGCGCAC
>CABSKZ010000134.1 GCA_902478395.1 uncultured Eubacteriales bacterium
CCGATGATACTTGGCGGGTGACTGCCCGGGAAAGCAGGTATTCGCCGGATACTTCTTTTTTAATAATTGTTTAACAGATGTGACTGCGCTTGAAGTGCAATTATATCAGAGTATAATTATAAATGTGATTAGCTGTGTTTAGCGTAGTTGTGCTTAAGTTAAATAGTTATGTTTAATAAGTGTTTAATAAATGGTTATTTTAAAAATACATATGGCGGTGTAGCTCAGCTGGCTAGAGCAAACGGTTCATACCCGTTAGGTCGGTGGTTCAAGTCCACCTGCCGCTACCATACGGCCCGTTGGTCAAGTGGTCTAAGACACCGCCCTTTCACGGCGGTAACACGAGTTCGAATCTCGTACGGGTCACCACGTCGGAGCAAAGTTCGCTTTGCTCCGGCTTTTTTTATAAAAAAAGGCCTTCATCAGCACCCTTGCTCATCCTTTTCCCCACAAAATTTTGTTTTGCGGGGGCATTGTCTCTGATTGAAGGTTCGCCTTTGGATATACGTATTCTGTTCACATAAATATTTATGGATATAAAAATTGCTAAAATTATATTTACGGAGCAATGTAGTGATAGCGCCGCAGTTTTGATAATTGTGCCGCTGTGTTCCGCAAACATTTATTGTGACGGAAGGACTAAAATGTAAAATAAATCCTCATGTTATAAAATCGCCACTCACAATGGGATATATTTAATTCCGCTAAATTGATTGTGCGTGACAGATCGATTTACCCAATTTGAACTTTTCGGATCGTATTCTCAACCTTAGAAATAAAGGAATATTACAATGCCTCATTTGGATAAATATGTTTTTGCTTGGGGATATTTTGATTATTGTTGTGAAACAGAGAGTTTCAACCAGTATTCTATAGATAGTATTTGAAGAGAATTCAAATTGAAAGAAGGAATATGAAATGGGAACGTGGAGTGCGGAGCAGTATTTGAAGTTTAAAGCAGAGCGGACACAGCCATCCATTGACTTGATTCACCGGATTGCACTCACAAAACCGGAGCGTATTATTGATATTGGCTGTGGGCCGGGGAACAGCACGGACGCCTTGGCGCAGCATTATCCAAAAGCGAAGGTGTTGGGGGTGGACAATTCGGAAGAGATGATAGCCGCCGCGCGGGAGCAGCATCCTAAAATAGCCTTCCTGCTATGCGACGCGGGGAAAGATTTATCCGAGGTGGGGAACGGCTACGACCTCGTTTTTTCCAATGCTTGTATCCAATGGATTCCTGACCATCCGGCCCTGATGCGCAGGCTGAAAGATTTGCTCCGGCCGGAGGGCGTGTTAGCAGTGCAGACCCCTATGAATTATGAGGAGCCGATTCACCAGATTATTGCTGCCGTTTCCAAAAGCGAAACATGGGCGCCGAAATTTGAAAATCCAAGAATTTTTTACAATCTGACGCCGGAAGGATATTATGACCTGCTTGCAGAGCTGTTTTCTGAATTTTCCATATGGATGACGACCTATTTTCACACCATGCCGTCACATGAGAGTATCATGGAATGGTACCGCGGGACAGGGCTGCGGCCTTATTTGCAGGCGTTGAAAGAAGCAGACAGAAAACAGTTTGAATCCGAAATTTTCTGTGAGGTGCGAAGGGCATATCCTGTGCAAAAGGATGGAAGCGTTATCTTCCGGTTTCCGCGGCTGTTTTTTACTGCGGTGCGGTAAATACGAACCTTTCCATATTGTCATCTTCGGAGCAAAACAGTGGGATTGCCCTCTGGTTTTTGCAACATACGCCGTAAAACGGCGTCCTGCCTCTTAGGCAAAGCAGTAGAAGCGGCGCAGGCCCTTAGAATATGTGAAGCAGGACATAAGGGCTGAGGTGATGGTATGCATGCAACAGAAGCGGCATATGCTGCTTTTGTACAACAACCAGATGCGACAGATTTTTGCTGCCGGGAAGCCCCGCAAGGTGCTGGTGGTTAATAAATACATAACAAACGATAGTTGGCGATGACACAATTCATATGAAGCGTGTTAAAGCTGATACATACAAAAGGCACCGGTTTTCGCCGGTGCCTTTTCGTAATATTATGTGGGATAGGAGAATGTTCTCTTTTGGAATATAGATGAAAATACCATATGGCAGCATTATGCGGCAAGGTATGATAGCGCGTTTGATTGGACCTATCATGCTGTTTTCAGTTCAAATGCTTGCCATATTAATCTCTAGTTATGAAAAGAGAACGGTATCATTGGAATTGTTTCAAACTGCCGCAGCTCCTCCACGTTGCTGAAGGTGAAGATTTTTATTTCATATATTCCGGAGCTGTCTGTCGGCGTTACGCTGAGTTCGATGGTATTATCCCCGACAGCCAGCGGCACACTGCTGACTGCTGCGTCCGCAAGCGTTGGGAGCCCGCCGATTATCTGATACAAGGCCACAATGGTCGTCTGCGGAAGTTCTGCATCTGTGGCGTTACGGATGACCGTCTGATAAGTGAATGGAACATTCGGCTGAAGCGACTCGCTGGTTTGCTTGCTCATTTGCTTTACATCCGGATATTGGTCAACTAAAATATTATTAATTTTCAGGTTGTCAATATACAGAACCCCGCTGCCGCCGCCCCGTTTATAGATATTGCTGATACCCATACTGGATACATTTGAGCGGGTGGAATAATTACCATAATAGGTTCCGTTTACAAAAATATCATAGGTATCGTTCGCGCTGGCGCCGCTGAAATTGTTAAATACAAATTTAAAATCATAAAATTTATTTGTGTCGTAGGAGTCGTCAATGGTAATAAGGGTTCCTCCTACCTGGATTTGCAGTTTCCCGTCGGTAGAAAACAGAATATACGCTATTTCACCATTGTTAAAACGGAAATCGGTTTCTCCGCCGGTGTTTTTCAGAGAAACTTCATATACCGAGGGTGCAGCAACGTTCTTGTAGTACTTCAGAAAACGGGCATCCCCATTCGGGCTGCTGAGCATGACGCTGCCGTCTGTAATCTTCATAGAGGCGTCAGCGGCAGAACTGGAATGGACGCCATAGTCTGTAAGAGCGGCATCTGGCGCATCATAATTTTCGTCATATTTTTTGTCCGTGACAACGTCGATATAAACCGGAGCACTCAGCGTTTCAGTTCCGATTCCGCCATAAGCGTCTACCGGAGTGACACCGCATCGAATCCAAGAGGTTGCAAAGCCCGTCGGAACAGTGTAGGATTTATTCTCCGCGCCGGCAATGGCTTTGTAGGTGCCGTCTTTCTTGCCGGAAACATACCATTTTACAAGGCTTTCGCCCTCGGCGTCTCCGTCGGGATCCGTAAATTGGTAGGAGGCGGTCAAAGTTTTGTTGATTGTAGGCGCACCGGTAATGCCGGCATTTTCGGCAACCGGAGCTGTGTTATAGGGATCTGTGCGGTAGATTTCGATATTGCGGTAGAGAAGCTCTCCCGCGGCGCTCCCTTTCATGCCGAAGTTGATGCTGTCAAGCCCCTTTGTTAAGTCCATCTTTGTATGTTCGCGCAGCCTAACATCTTGTGCGTTTGGAGAACCATTGATATACAGAGACATTTTGTTCAGCGGGATGTTAACGTCGCATTTAATAGAAGTCCATTCCGACTGATTCAAATCGATGCTGGTGTACTTGTTCCCGTCGTCACCGGTGACAAGGCGCAGCTTTGCACCGCCAGAATTACAATAGTTCAAACTAACTGCCTCGTAGTTCCCCTGCTTCATGATAAAGACGCTGATTTGTTCACCCGTTGTCGTGACGTCAAATGGAGCTTTTACATCGAAGGTAACCGTAAAGATACCCGATACATCGATGGATTTACTGACCAAATAGGATGAGCTGGCGTTTTGATTTACAATGTGGAGGACGTTCTCGCCGCCGACGGCTTCGTTAACGGTAGCGTAGGTATTGGCGTTTTCTGACTGGGTTCGCAGATTTGTCCATCCTTCTGTTGGCTCGCTTCCGAAGCTGCTTTCATAAAACATCGTCTTAACAGTTAATTCCTGAAAAGGCGCGCTGGAAACAGCCTGGCCCTCCTGACCAAACAGGTCTACGGGCGTAATCGTAAGACGCAGATATTTTTCCGCCATATCTCCGGTGATATGAAGTTGAATCGAAGTTGCGCCCTGGATGGCAGTGAAGGGCCCTGCTTCTGAGGCGGCCATTTCCCACTGGTACCGGGTGTCGCCTTCACGGTCGCCGTCCGGATCGGAGAAGGTGTAGCTTGCCGTGATGGTTCGGCCTACAGTCGCAAGTCCGTCGAACGTAATATCGCCGGCGATGACAGGCGCGGAGGAGGAAACTTTATTGACCGTATAGGAACGGACATAATCCACCCCGAAGCTGCCGCTCTGCGATGCGTCGAAACGGATGCTGTTGATTGTGGACACATTGACCACGGAACGGAACAGCAGATCCTGTGCAACGAGGGTATTATCCAAGTAAACGTCGAACATTTTTTTGTTTGTCTGGAAATGGAGCGTCAGCGTCAGCCACTCCGATGACGCATCAAAGGGAACCCTGTTATTGGTATAGGAATCAGGAAGCTTGCCGCGGTTGATCTCAATGCGGTTCGCATCCCAGCAAAAATCTACATAGGTCGCCAGCAGGTTGTTGTCGCCGCCATAGACCATGAGTCTGCTGTTGGCACCACGTTTGACGCGGGTCTGCACCAGTGCGCTTCCAGACAGAACCGGACTGAAAACGAAGCTTGCACGTGCGGCGCCATCGGATGCGCGGTTAATCTCCAGATAGGTATCGCCATTTTCTGTTTTGGGCGTGATGGTGTTCCCTGCGGCGGTTCCTCCGGTGTCCCATCCGGTAAGAGAATCGCATTCGCTGCCGGGGCCTGCGGTTACGCCGTCCGGAATCTGCTCGAGAATGCTGACTGCGCCTTCGGCTGAAGTAGTGCCGACAAACCCGCAGATGAGCACCGCGGACAACAGAACAGCGGCCAGGCGTTTACATTTGTTTTTCATATGTTTCCCTCCTATAAAAATATATGAATTGACTTTGGCTGCTATTTTCATTATACAGGAGGTTTTTTAATGGGTAAACAGCTACTTTTTGACATGGAACCGCCACTTTTATACCTGCAATGGTATCTGTTTCGAGATAGGAAACGGCAAGCTGGGCGGCGGTTTGTAAGAAGCCTGACAATTTTTGGGGAGGACTTTTGGGGGAGGGGCTGAAAAGGGTGGAGGGCGGAAATATATAGCCGAAAGGCGCAAAGACAGACAAAAAGCTCCGCAAAACACGTGGTTTTGCGGAGCTTTTGACATGGCGTCTTTAGACATGAAAATAATTTCCCCAGTAAAACCGGGGGAAGAAAATTTAAAAGGAAATACTTACTGCGTGGACTTGACAAATTTACTTTCGGTTGCCACTTTTTTATCAGAAGTATCTTTATATTTTCGAATGGCGACACCGGCCTTATTAATCGGAATAATAGTTCCCGCTCCACCGACACAGCCGCCGGGGCAAGCCATGCCCTCGAGCAGGTATCCGTTGCGCTTGCCGGCTTTGGCTACCGTGAGCATTTTTCGGCATTCGGTCAGGGTTTCCGCGCGGTCTACCGGGATTTCCCAATCCGGGTCGATGGTATGGACGGCATTGACAATTGCCTCCGCCACGCCGCCAGCAACCGCATAGCCCCGGCCTGCGGCGGTTGCGTCGTCAAACGCCTCGTCTCCTGTTTGTTCATTAATTGTGATGCCTTTGGCAACCATCATACCCATCAATTCCTCGAAGGTAATGACAAAATCGACGTCGCTGCGGACACTCCGGCGCATTGCTTCCAGCTTTTTTGCCGAGCAGGGGCCGATAAAGACGACCTTTGCGTCGGGATGCTCCTCTTTAATCATCCGCGCGGTAACGACCATCGGGGTCAGACCGGTGGACACACAGTCCGCAATTTCCGGGAAAAAGCTTTTTGCCATTGCGGCCCAGGAAGGACAGCAGGAGGTGGCCATGAAGGGCATTTTATCCGGAACGCATTCCATAAAGTGTTTGGCCTCGTGGGCGGTGCCGATATCCGCGCCGACGGCGACTTCATAGACATCGTAAAACCCGAGCTCTTTCAGGACAGGCTTTATTTTTTCTGGCGTAGCCATGGGGCCGAGCTGCCCGACGAACGCCGGAGCAATTTCCGCAATGACCTTTCCTCCGTCCAGCATGGCATGAATCAGCTGGAATATTTGGGACTTGTCGGCGATAGCGGCAAAGGGGCAATTCACCAAGCACATGCCGCAGGAAACACATTTGTCGTGGTTGATTTTCGCACGTCCCAGCTCGTCGCTTTCTATCGCGTTGACACCGCATGCCTTTGCGCAGGGACGGTCATATTTTGTGATGGCGTTATAAGGGCAGGCTTCCATACAGCGGCCGCAGCGGATACATTTCTCCTTATCGATAAACGATTTTCCTTTCACCATGCTGACGGCCTGAACCGGGCAGACCGCGGTACAGGGATGCGCCAGGCAGCCGCGGCAGTTGTCCGTTACCATGAAGGACGTTTCCGGACAGGCCTCGCAGGCAAATTTTATGACGTTGACGAGCGGCGGTTCGTAATAGGTTTCCGGGATGGCACAGGCCTCCACGCCTTCGGTCAGTGGGGCGGGCTCGTCCACGGGCCTTAGATTCAATCCGAGGGCAAGGCGGACGCGCTCGCCGACGATGGCACGTTCTTTAAACACGCTGTCGCGGTATTTTGCCACTTCTCCCGGAATAATGGTATATGGTATTTTTTCGATTTCGCTAAAATCTTTCCCTTCATAGGCAAAACGGGCAACCTCGGTAAAGACTTTTCTGCGGATATTGGTAACTGGCGTATAGATTCCGCGCAATGGCATTCCTCTCCTTTTGTGTGATTACTGTTATAGATTGCAGTTATTATGCTTCGTTTTCCAGAATTTTAGCCATGACAGTTTGTGTGATTGCATTTTCCAGGCGCTCTCCGTCGATGATGACAACGGGAGCGGTAGCTGCATGGTTTTCCTCCTGCGGGCAGGAAAAAGGCTCGATTTTAATGCTGACGCCGTCTGTTTTGCCCTTGATTTTTTTTAGGCTCTCGATGGAAGATATGATGTCGATGGAACCGGCCATGACACAGTTGGAACAGACACAGACTTTTACGGTTACTTTTTTCATAAAGACCCACCTTTAAGTATTTTAATTTATTTCAATTCATTGTTTTCAGACCAGATTCTTTTGCGGAGTACCACCTGGATGGGCATTTCAGGGACGGTGTGGGGAAACGCGCGGCCAATTTCGAACGCACGATAGATTCTCCGCCAGAGGTGTATAATAAACGCTTTTGCGTTTATTATACCACAAGGGCATATATTCTCACTAAG
>CABSKZ010000135.1 GCA_902478395.1 uncultured Eubacteriales bacterium
ACTTCTCAATCTTGAGGGGTGGGGATTGTCTTTTTTATCTCTTGCGATAAAGAAAAGGATAAATGTTATTACGGAGACTCATCATTCCTATTCCCGACTAGCATTTTAAAATGATTTGTTATAATGGCCTATACATTCAGTATCACAAGAAAAATTAGCTTCTTTTCGCTGTTCCTAAATAAAAAAGAACTATTTTTCCTCACATTCCTCTATAATTGCGCGGAAAACGTCTCTTTTGCTGTCATTTGATATACTCCTCTTTGGTATGTAGCACGACGGTCTTAAAAATTTACCGCAAGGGTACAATCTCAAAAGCTCTTCTCTTCTTTATTCATATATCATAATTCTCGACTTCACAAGTAACGAAAGGGATCTTGTTAAAGCTGCATATTCCCCCCTGCTTTGTTATGCTTGCTTATCGTCGTTTTCATTTTATCAGATTTTTTTAACGCAATTTCCTATCAGTCATAACCACCAGTAAACAGGTGGCTTGTACAGCCCCTAGAAGGGGCTACTACAGGCTTAACCCCTAAAAGGGGCATCGAAGTTTGACACCGCATTACCATTTAAGACGCCAATAAAAAATGAACCGGACGCAATCGTCCGGTTCATTCTAAGATGTTGTAAGCTGCAGTATATTGATAAGCTGCGCTTTATCAACACCGTTTATCACTGGCGTTTCGCCTCAATTTGTTCCTGTACCATCATATCCTTGACCTTCATCAGCCGCGTAATATTCCCGCGTTCATTTTCGTCCAGCTTCATGGTAATAAACTTGATGGTTTCCTCCAACTGCGGTATCATAATATGTTCCAGCGCGTTAACACGGCGGCGTGTTTTTTCAATTTCCTGCGCCATCAGGTCGCAGGCCTTTTCCATCTGCGCCAATTCAAGCAATTTGGGGAACACATCGGACAAAGTCGCAATCGCGCTGTCCAATTCACCAGAGGTATCCGCCAAGCCATAGGAATAGATATTGTCTCCGGTCCCTTCTGTTTTAAATTCATAATCCGGAACATCCACACTCATGATATTTTTCACAGAAAGCTCCACACCGACAGACTGTTTCGGAAACATCAGCGCTTCCTCCAGCCCCTCACCGGACATGACGGCGCGCGCGATGATAAAGTTGTCATAGGCCTGTTTGAGCAATGCCTCTACCTCACGGCGGAACGCCTTATTCTTTTTTGCCAGCTCCAGAAACTGCTTCATCAATTCGTCCCGCTTATCCTTAAGCAGCTTATGTCCGCGCCGCGCGGTTGCCAGCCGCTTTTTCAGCTTCGTCAGCTCCATACGGGTTGGGTTCACATTTAATCTGGCCATACATCAACCCTCTTTTTTATCCAGATATTTTTCGACATACTCGTCCTTAATCCGCTTCAGCTCGCTTCTCGGGAGAATGGACAGCAAATCCCAGCCGATGTTCAGCGTTTCTTCGATACTCCTGTCCGTTTCGTAGCCCTGGGAAATATAAACCTTTTCAAATTCGTCGGCGAACTTCGCATAGAGCCGGTCAACCTCCGTCAGCGCGGATTCGCCCAGAATGACCATGAGTTCCTTAGCCTCTTTCCCGCGCGCATAGGCCGCAAACAACTGGTTCATCGTGTTTGCGTGGTCCTCACGGGTTTTGCCTTCGCCGATTCCCTTATCTTTCAGTCTCGACAGCGACGGAAGAACATCTATCGGTGGCATAATATTTTTCCGGTACAGTTCCCGGCTCAAAATAATCTGCCCTTCTGTAATGTAGCCCGTCAAATCAGGAATCGGATGTGTTTTGTCATCCTCCGGCATGGTAAGAATCGGAATCAGGGTGATACTTCCATCATGACCTTTTTTCCGCCCCGCGCGTTCATATAGAGTCGCCAAGTCTGTATACAAATATCCCGGATAGCCCCGCCTTCCTGGAACCTCTTTGCGCGCCGCCGAAACCTCGCGCAGCGCCTCTGCATAGTTTGTAATATCCGTAATGATAACCAGCACGTGCATATTTTCGTGAAACGCGAGATACTCCGCGGCAGTAAGCGCCATACGCGGCGTAGAAATCCGCTCGATTGCCGGGTCGTTGGCCAGATTCATAAACATAACGGCGCGGTCGATTGCACCGGTTTTCTTAAAGTCCGTAATAAAGTAGTCCGCTTCCTCGAAGGTGATGCCGAGTGCCGCAAACACAACCGCAAAGTTCGATTCATCACCGAGCACCTTTGCCTGGCGGGCTATCTGTGCGGCAAGGTTCGCGTGCGGCAGACCGGAACCGGAAAAAATCGGCAGCTTCTGCCCACGGACCAGCGTGTTCAGGCCATCAATCGCGGAAACGCCCGTCTGGATAAATTCAGACGGATAGTCCCGCGCGGCAGGGTTCATCGGCTCTCCGTTGATGTCGATGCGCTCTGTCGGGATAATCGCGGGGCCGTCGTCTATTGGTTTACCCATCCCGTCGAACACGCGGCCAAGCATATCGGAGGATACGCCAAGCTCCAGCCCGTGCCCCAGAAACCGCACCTTGCTCTCCGCCAGATTGATTCCCGTCGCGCTTTCAAACAGCTGCACCACCGCTTTGTCGCCGTCCACTTCCAGTACACGGCAGCGGCGGATTTCTCCGTTTGCAAGTTCAATTTCCCCTAGCTCGTTGAAGGTTGCGCCCTCCACCTGTTCCACCATCATCAGCGGCCCAGCAACCTCCTGAATTGTTTTATATTCCTTTGGCATTTAGCGCACCCCCTCTGACAGCTGTTCCATTTCTTTGTCAATTTCCGCTGCAATATCTTCAAATATCCGCTCAAACTCCTGTTCCGGCACCTGCTTGGCCTTGCCGATTCTAACCCGGACTTCAGCATCTGTAACCGCTTCGATACCCGCGCCCGCGTTTAAGGCTTCTTTTGCCCGGTCGTAGTATTTTAATACCAGCTTGAGCAGGCCGAATTGTTTTTTCATGGATGTATAGGTGTCAATTTCGTCAAACGCGTTTTGCTGCAAATAATCCTCACGAATGGAACGTGCGGCTTCAAGCGCCAGCCGATCGGAAGCGGAAAGCGCGTCAATGCCGACCAGCTTCACAATTTCCTCCAGTTCCGCCTCCTGCTGCAAAATCTGCATACAGGTGGTGCGCAGCTTAGGCCACTGCTTGGAAATATTCTGTTCGTACCAGACGGTCAGCCGTTCGAGATACAGCGAATAGCTGTTCAGCCAGTTGATGGATGGAAAATGCCGCCGGTATGCAAGATTGGCGTCCAGCCCCCAAAATACCTTGACGATACGGAGCGTTGCCTGAGACACCGGCTCGGAGATGTCCCCGCCCGGAGGCGATACCGCGCCGACTGCCGAGATGGAGCCTACTTTTTCCTCTGAGCCTTCGCACAGCACCTTGCCCGCCCGCTCGTAAAACTGCGCCAACCGGGACCCTAGATAAGCCGGATATCCCTCTTCGCCCGGCATTTCCTCCAGACGACCGGACATTTCGCGCAGCGCCTCGGCCCAACGCGAGGTGGAATCCGCCAGCAAAACGACGGAATACCCCATATCGCGGAAGTATTCTGCGATGGTGATGCCTGTATAAATACACGATTCCCGCGCCGCAACCGGCATGTCCGATGTATTTGCAATCAGGACTGTCCGCTTCATCAGCGATTCTCCTGTTTTTGGGTCCACTATCTCCGGGAATTCCCGCAAAACGTCCGTCATTTCGTTGCCGCGTTCGCCGCAGCCGATATAAATGACGATATCCGCATCGGCCCACTTCGCCAGCTGGTGCTGGACAACGGTTTTCCCACTGCCGAACGGCCCCGGAATCGCTGCGACACCGCCCTTTGCAATCGGGAAGAATGTGTCCATGACGCGCTGGCCCGTAATAAGCGGCTCGTCGAGCGGAAGCTTTGTTTTATAAGGCCGCCCTTTGCGGACCGGCCACTTTTGCAGCATGCAGATGTTCTGAACCGCATCCCCGTTCTTCACTGTGCAAATAGTGTCAGTTATCGTGAATTCTCCCTCTTTGACGTCTGTAATCACGCCTTCCACACCATACGGAACCATGATGCGGTGCTCCACTACAACCGTTTCTTGCACAACGCCGATGACATCGCCGCCCCGAACTGTTTCTCCGGCGGATTTTACCGGTTTGAACAGCCATTTTTTGTCGTGCGGAACCGCCGGAAGGTCGATCCCGCGCCGGATATTCGTCCCTGAAACACGCACCATTTCCTCCAGCGGCCGCTGGATACCGTCATACATCCGCTCTATCATGCCCGGGGCAAGCTCCACCGATAGCGGTGCCCCCGTGGAAATAACTGGAACACCCGGCCCCAGCCCCGCAGTTTCCTCATATACTTGAATCGATGCCCTGTCTCCGTGAATTTCGATAATTTCGCCAATCAGCCGTTCCTCGCCGACGCGCACCACGTCGAACATGTTCGCATCGCGCATCCCTTCCGCGATGACCAAAGGCCCAGAAACCTTTACAACCGTTCCCTTACTCAAATTATCACCTCATTTTAGTTTCACACGCATGTACGCAAGCTGTCAATCGCCGATAATATCCGCCCCAACCGCGCGTTCAATGTTGTTCTTCACGTTGGCCATTCCCAAACCGAGGCTCCCCTGGTTGCCAGGAATCGGAATCACCGCGGGTGCGAGCTGCCCCCGGTATTCCTCGAGCTCGCGCGCAAGGCCGTCGGCCAGCTGTTCTGTGATATAAATAATCGCGAAGCCGGACTCCGCCATGCTTTTCAGTTTCTCCCGCGCTTGCTCCGTGCTTTCGCAGGCCTCTACCGCTAACCCCAGCGCACGGAAGCCCATTACACTGTCCTTGTCGCCCAGCACGCCGATTTTATACATAAGAATCACGCAGCCTTTCTTTAATCAGCTCAGGCGGAAGTCCGTTCTTTTTCCCAGTCAAGATAATCCGTACCAGCTTGATTTCATTTTCCTTCGCAATCAAATACGCCACAAGCGGCTCGATGCCGAAAGAAACAAATTTTGCTTTTTTGATATAGGCGATCAAAAAATTGTCCACCGCCTTTTCCAGTTCCGTAATGCCTTCCCCCTGCTCCAGAAGGGCTTCATACGGCGTCGATTTCAAAATCTCCCCGATAGATGCGCCCCCCTCCCGCAGATACGCGGACGGCTTGAGCTTCCCCCCGTCCAGCAGCGCCTTCATCAGGAAATCTACTCCGCGCCCCATCCGACGTACCCGGACAAATATGCGGATGTTCGCTAGATCCGCCATGGTTGCGACGATATCGCGCACATAATCGCTGCCTGTCTGTTCCGCCATTTCTTCCATTTCCCTAAAGACCGCCTTGTCCAGCACGAGGTCGGACAACTGCGGGTCTCCGGTTTTATGGAACAGATCCACCGCTTCTTCCACGGCGTTTTTCATGACCTGCGGGAAGCCGGAAAAAGCCCGGTTTGTCACGATGTTCTTCATCAGCTGTGCGGAATACCGTCCGCTTTCCACCAAAAGATGGTCGTAGTCCTTCCCCAGAAATTCTGCTTTGAGCAGGACTTTTATGTTATGGTAATCATGTTTCACCAAAAATAGATCGAACGCGCCGCGCGACGGGGAGATGCCTTTCAGAAAATCCACGGTCCTCTGAAGTTCACCGGACAGCATTTCTTCCTCGTCGTCCCCTTCGTAGCCGTTCTCCTTCAGGATTTTCACTGCCTCCTGAAAGTTCTGCGCATCCGCCATCCGGGTTAGTTTGAGCCGATCGAGCAGCTTGCTTTCTACCGCCCTGACCTTTGCGACTGGATACGCATAGTCAATATCCTTCGTTTTCGCCATCGTACCACATCCTTTTCAAGAGCTGTACGCCAACCTTGTTCCCTGCTTGCGTTTTTACTGGAACAAAATCGCCGCCAGTTCCACCTCAAGCTGTTCCCGCTTCGCGGCAAGCAGCGCTTCTATGGTGTTATTGACCACAATATCGCCTTTTTTCAGCAGGAAGCCGCCGCTTGCATTGATGTTATCCTCCGAAATTAACATTCTCGGGGCTTTTACCCCATCCGCCTTGAGCTTACTGTTGACCCGCACCAGAAACCGCAGAAGGCTGATACGCCCGGAATCTCGGGTATTGAAGATAATCTCTTCGTCCCCTTCTTCAGAGGAGGCGACTATCAGCTCCACCATCAGCTCTTCATAGTCACTCAGCGGCATATTGATGATTTCCTGTTTTGCTTTTTCAAAGCATTGGTCCATGAGTTTTTGCTTTTCCGCCAGCAGGATTTTCTTTGCCTCCATTTTCGCGGAACCAATTACCCGTTCCCTTGCCTTAACGGCTTCTGCCCGCGCGTATGCCAGCCGTTTTTCCCTGTTTTTTCCGGCTTCCTCCATTGCCTTTTGGACAATCGCGTCCGCTTCGGCCTCCGCCTCCGCGATGATTGTGTCCGCGCGCGTCTGCGCGTCGTCTCTTATTTTCTGTTTAATGCTATCCAAGCCAGCCACTGGTCTCACCTCACAATTTAGATTCTGTTTGACAGTTTGGAAACTAGATTATTTGATACCGAAGAAAATCATCAGAATCGAGGTGAGCAGCGCGAGAACCGCATAGGTTTCCACCATTGCCGCAAATGTAATGCCTTTTGCCAGGTCCTCTGGCCGTTTTGCAATTATCCCGATTGCGGAAGCCGCGACTCTGCCCTGCGCAATTGCGGAAAACAATCCCACAAAAGCGATTGGCATTGCCGCGAAGAAGTAGGAAAAGCCCTGAATCAGCGTTAGCTCCTGGTATTCTCCGCCTAAAAGCCCCAACTGGTTCAGCATAACGAACGCAATCAACAAACCATAAATTCCCTGCGTTCCCGGCAGCGCCTGCAGCAGCAGGGCCTGCCCAAACCGGTCCGGATTCTCCGAAATCAGTCCGGAGGCCGCCTCGCCCGCGATTCCAACGCCCTTGGCCGAACCAATCCCCGCGAGAAGCGCCGCGAGCGCGGCCCCCAAAAGCGCGATACTCGTACCGCTGAACAGAACCTCATACCAAGCCTGTGGCATCATTAAACTCATGTCTCATTCCTCCTAAATTATTTGATGGTGATATATTTTGTCTTTCTGGCAAGCGGCCTGAATGCTTCGCCGCCGCCGGAATAAAATTTTCCGAAGTATTCCACATATTGCAGTCTGCTGGCATGGACATATGCACCCAGCGTATTGATTGCAATATTAAACGTATGACCCACGATTAAAATCAGCACAAACGCCACGATTCCGATAAAACTCGTACCAACCAGCCGCCCCATGGTATTGACCACCTGCGCGATGACGCCGGTTGCCAGCCCCAG
>CABSKZ010000136.1 GCA_902478395.1 uncultured Eubacteriales bacterium
GATACGAAGAGGACATTTTTCAGACCAACAGGAGCGGGATATTCATTTTTTTTCTTTATGATGGATGAAGATACAATGATTTTTCAGGTCCCGAAAAATCCTGAAAACGCACGTGATAAAGACTATAAAATGTGTGAGGTAACAGACCTTCTTCATAGGCAAGATTATTATGTCCAGGCCTACAATTTAAACGATATGCGGGTGTCAAACCTTGTTGTAATCTATAAGGCCGGCGGAGAACAGTTACCTACTTCGGTGAGTCAGCCTGTTTGTGTACTGAGTGATGTGAAAACGGTTTTAAACGAGGAGGGTGAAGCGGAACCGAAAATTGAATATTATCAAAATGGAACGCTGTCAAGTAAATTTGTTGCGACCGAAGAATTAAAGGCAACGCTTCTGAATTACTCTTCCGGAGATATTGTAATATTCGCTTTTGATAGTGATGATAAAATTGCGGGAGTGCAGGATGTATTTCTGCATAAGACAGGAACAATGATGAAGGTTAATGACTTCAACAGAGCAAATTCTTATTTGCTGCCTGCTCTTGGCAAGGTGATAAAGGTAGAAAATAACCGTTTTTTATTGGATAGAAGTGCATGTTTGCCGGAAGGGGATGTCACCGCCGAACGCATAGTGCCTTATTATGCAGGCAGTGCTGTTTGCCTGATCTATGACTGTGAGAGAAACCTGCTCAAAAAGGGGACAGTATCGGATATACTAGCAGCGGATGACAACGATGCATTATTTGTACGCGGCAGTTTCAGCGCGCCGAAGGAAATGGTTCTTTATAAAGGTTATTACAGTCGGGAGGGAATGTAATGAATTTATTAAAAAAATATATTGCGATATTTATCACCATATTTTATTCGTTCAGTCTCTCGGTCGTAGGTGCACAAACGTTAGCTTCGGAGTCAGAAGACTTCGCGCATGACGGGCTCGAGGGTAACCTTTTTACCGGCAATTTGTTGGAGACGGAAATTTCATCGGAAACGGAACACATTGACTATAATGAAATGACTGTTACAACGGCTAAAATATATATTGATGAATTTTTGGCTGCGTTTTCCATACCTTCAGGAAATACATTGGAGGTTCTTGACGAAACGGGAGCAGCTAAAACAAGAGGAGAAGTTTCCAGCGGGTATAAGCTGTGTGTTACCGATGTAAACGGTGAGACGCTCGCAGTATATACCATTATACAAACCGTACAGGGTGTCTATTCTCTTACATCTGACAAGTATCAGATTAACGAAAAAAGTATGACGATTTCGGGCATTCCATATTCGGACAAGCGCATTAGTCAATTTCTTTCCAACCTTGAGATAACATCAGATATGGCGGTTGAGGTACTTCGCCCTGATATGAGTCCGTTATACGGCGATATGTATACAGGATGCTTGCTTTGTGCACGCACCATTCATGAGGAGCGCGTTTATACGCTTAATATAGATACGCCAACAGTTGGAGCAAATGTTAATCTTGCTTTAAAAAAGCCTGTTGAAGCTCCTGGAGGCCGTACCAGCGGATATGTTGTCGCAAATCTTGTGGATGGCAATCGGTCGTCACGATATGTTATTAATAAGTCGGGCGCAGGAGAATATGCGGTAATCGATTTGGGAAGCAGTATGTATTTTGACAAAATGGCGCTGTATACCGATCCCAATCACACAGATAAGCTCTTAGAGTTGGACCTGTTTTGTTCAGAAGATGGTGTAGAATGGGAAAAAATATATGAATTTCCCAATTATGATAAAAAAGCAATTACGGAGATAAAAGATTCTTTCGGCCTCCGGCGTGGAAGATATATAAAGCTCGAGCAGATTACAAACGGCTTGCCGCATCTTTTTGAATTTGAACTATATAGTTCCGCAAATTACAGCTGCGCCTTGGCGTCGGACAGATATTCTGTTGATAATGAAGCAAAGACAGTATCTGAAGTAGATACAACTGATATTATAAAAATTCTTTCGGGGATATCGGCGCTTTACGGCAGTACGGCCTATATTGTAGATGCGGAAGGCAATGCTGTTGAAAACGGTGAATGTCAAGAGGGTTATAAAATCAGATGTATGTCTGAGAGTGGTGTAATTTATGAAGATTATTCCATTTCAACAAATTTGAGACCGCGGGTAACCGGTTTGACTGTAACGGGAAGTATGGCGATAGGGGAAACGTTGTCAGCCTTCGGTGAATACTACTCGCCATCGGGTTTGCCTGAGGACCGAGTGGAATATCAATGGTGCCGTTCAATGAATGTGGCCGGGCCTTTTATTCCGATTCAGAATGCGGAAAGTGACACCTATACGATCAGAGAGGAGGATGCAGGGTACTATATTTGTGTCAAGGCAACTGCTTACAGCGCGGAGGAGCCTTCGGAGGGAATCCCGGTTTACTCAAACTTTTGTGGATTGGTAGGAGACTATGCCTTTAATGCGGATGTAAAGATTAACAGCGCCTCTGCACCGGAAGTGGTTGACGGCGATGCCTCTACAGGACGCTATGTACAAAAAGGCGACAATGTATTGATTGATTTAGGCGAACAGAGAACCTTTAATCATCTTTCTTGGCTTGTTTCCGGCGACATTTCGAAAACGGAATATGTGATTGATTATTCTGAAGATGGAACAACTTGGAAGCACCTTACTACTTACTTCGGAAGGAATATGCAGGCAACGCTTTGGTTTGAGCCTTTGAAGGCGCGCTACATAAAAATGAACGTCGCGCAGGGAAATGAAATATGCTTGTCCGCACTGAGCGTAGATCAAAGTAGATTGCGTGAAAGAGAGGAACGCGAAGCATACGATTTGACGAAGAGTATGCTTGACGAATATTTTAAGACAATAGAAAGTGATGTATCAAGCTTTAATCTCCCATACCTTGGAATGAACGGCGCAAAACTTTTATGGAGCAGCAACAGTTCTTATATAAATGTTGACGGCGAGAAGGCTGTGGTCCGTAAGCCGGACACAGAGACTAGGGCAACTGTTTCTGTTCAAATATCTACACCGTATCACGAAACAACAGAAACCTATTCCATGGTATTGGAAGGCAAAGAGGAGCAGCCTGTTAAGCAAAGCGGGAATAAAGGCGGCGGGAATACGACTAATTTTAAAGCACCTGTAACACTCGATACAGATGTTCCGGATGTTTCAAAGCCTGTGGCTTCCCCGTTTCATGATATAGAGACACATTGGGGCAAGGAAGAAATTACTTTTGTTTACGAAAGAGGGCTCATCTCTGCTGATGAAAGCGGCAAATTCCGTCCGGACGACGCGATTACGCGCGCGGAATTTGCAAAGCTTTCCGCGCTGCTTATGGGGTATAGCGACGGAGGCATAAGCATTACATTTTCCGATGTGCCGAAAGACGCGTGGAGCTACAGATACATTTCCGCTTTGTACGAAAAGGGGATTATCAATGGCAAAAGTGAAGATTATTTTGGAGCGAATGAAGCAATCACCCGTCAGGATGCGGCGGTGATCCTTTACAGAGCGCAGACAGTGGCGGGAAAGGTATTTGAGCAGGGAGAAAATACCTTCCTGGATAAAGCAGAGATTGCCGACTATGCAAAAGCAGCAGTATCCGCATTGGCGAAAGCAGGAATCCTTCAGGGAAAAGAAGGCGGAAATTTTGTACCTGATAACAATATTACAAGAGCGGAGGCGGCCGCTATTATAGCGCGTCTGCTGCGCGGTTGATAGGAGGGAGGCAATATGTTGAAACGATTTTTGTCTTTGATACTTAGTATATTGCTTTTGTGTCCCTCTCTTATGACTGTGGCAGCGGAAGAGAGCAGCGGCAATATCATAAACGCACTGACTGCGGCAGAGGGGTGCGATGTGGTAAAACTAAAAAGTCCGAGATGTATTCGTTCAGGTAAAATGGGCTTTGTAGATGTTTATAATCAAAATGTTTATCCTGTGCTAAAGGACGGCATTGTGATGTATCCGGCGAGAGCGTTTGCAGATGAATTTGCAATTCAATATGAAACGGACGGCGCATCCTTTACGCTTTCTACAACGACAGTGACAATCTCTGGCAGCGTCGGCGCTTCGGAGGTTCTTGTCAATGGGGAGGCGCGGTTACAGGTGGTCGCGCCCTACGCGTGGGACGACCATATTATGCTCAGTTTATCGCTAATGGCAAATGCATTCCATATGCAATATAGCCGCTTGGGGAATTACATTTCATTTGGCGGCGAAGTTGGCATGACAAATTTTTCTTCTGACAATATAAAAGCGTTTGACAAGCTGTTTAGCGAAGAGAAGCCGTTCATTCACTATGGGATGAATTGGAGCGTGAGGGATATTGCTTCGCTGAAAAGCAAGGTGAACGCGGCAATGGAAATGAGCGATGAACAGCTCGCCAATATGGTGCCGAAAAACAGCCCCAGGAACAACGAGCCATACGACCCCAAAACAGGAATCAGAATGAAAACTTCTTGGAATGTGAACAACCCTGAGGTCATTACCGACACAGCAACGGGCGTCACTTATCCAAATGAAAATACCCCGATGCAAGTGGAAAAGGTCTTAACCTTAATGGGGACGGAGACCGAAGCGTGGTATTATGAAGATCAATTTGGCAATAAAAGCTATTATGCAGACCGTGCTGCACAGTATAAATGGAACTGGGCACGGGATCAGGTCAGGATGCTCGGCTATTTGTACTATTACACTGAAAATATAGTATACGCACAAAAGTGCAAGCTGCTGCTAATGGAAATGGCGGCAAAACTGCCGAACTATTATCTGGCTGCCACCAATCAGGACGGAACCGACACCACGCTTTCCACCGGCGGCTTTTATATGACAGACGGCGAGATTGATATGTTTATAACCAAGGGATTGCAGTCAATTGCCGAAGGCGTTAACGTGGATAAGCAGGCGGAGCAGGATTGGCTGGACGCAAACCGCGATTTGTTTGATACCACAAAGCTTGAATGGGAATGGGAGCCGGGGAAAGCCCCCGAACAACTTGCAACGCCTCAGGCGTTTCACCCGTTAGGAAAGCGGGTAGAGGGCCGCTGGAGTTATGAGCCTACTTCTGAAATTGCGGAGGGCTACGCGCTCACGAAGAATAGTGGGATTTATACAAAAAAAGAGATCGACAGCCTTCATGCTGGACTTTTCAGAAATCAAATGGATTTTGTATTCGCACTGCCGCGATATGAAACGATATATGGAGGCAACCTGATTGTGTACATTGCGGAAACCGCTTGTGTGGCGACGCTGATAGGAGAGCCAAAATATGTTCATCTCTGCTATAACTATTTGAAAACCTGTGCAGAAAAATATTGCTACACCAAGGATGGGGTGACGGCGGAGAGTCCGGCCTATTTCTTTACGTATATTGCGGGACTGGGCAGGCTGTTTCTGCCTTATATGGGCTACAGCGACCCACCGGGATATGTTGACGGTTTTACAGGGCTTCATCTGGAAAATGTATCAATCTATAAGGATTTTCAGCGTGAATGGGACATCATTAAGCTGGGACGAAAGAACGCCATGATGGTGCAGTACCCAGACGGTGCTTTGCCGGCTATCCACGATTCCAATGCCAGCCTGGAAAACATGCAGGGGAATTTGGTGAATAAGTATTCTGATACAAACACGCTCTTTAACACTTGTGAGGATATGATTTTTGACGGAATGGGAGCGGCGGTTCTTGGAAGCGGAAGCTTTAATGAAAAGGTTCAGACCATTTTGCACTATTCCGATGACGCAATCGGCCATTCTCACCAGGATGGCCTGAATCTCCTCTTCAATGTTTTCGGGCGTCAAATGCTGGATGATATAGGCTATAACCGTTCGGCGCTGAAATTTTATACGGCATATTCTTTTTCTCACAATCTGGTACTGGTTGACAGAACGAATCAGAATATGGCGGCAACGGGACAGCAAACCAACGGCAGCGTCGATTATTACGCGACCAATCATGACGGCGTTTCCGTAGTGTCTGTTGACGGACGTTCGTATTATACCAATAAGTTAGGTAAGTATAAAAGAACTGTTATGCAAAATGCCTCTGACCTGTCGGCACCCTATTTACTTGATATTTTTGAGGTTGAGGGCGGCAGTATGCATGACTACATCCTAAATGGTACGCGGGCCAGCCAGCAAACGGTTGAAACGACCAATCCGGTAGAGCCGGTTCCGGGTGAGCATCCCTATTTGCTCGAATCAGAGCCGTGGAATCCGCCGCAAGTAATGACAGATCCCTATCCCGGTGAAGGCTACGGCGCGCTGACAAACGCAGTTAGCGGCGCAGTTACCAATAGTTTTGTAACAGACTTTAAATTTATTGATCCTTATGCCGAGGGCAGCCCTTATGAGGATGGCACCTATTATTATGATGCGGAAGCTTTTGGCGAAAACTATTTACACTATGCTAACGTATATGAGGGAGACACAACGATGGCATATCCCGGTTTGGCGGTTGATGATGATGCACAGTCCTATTATACAGCCCAGGTACCTTTTTCCGTCTCCTACGATATGGGAGAGGTAAAAACCGTTGATTGCGTTAGAATACGCCAGTCAAGAGATGGAACGTCTTATTCCATTGAGGTTTCAGAGAATGGGAAATCGTGGAAAAAAGTGGCTGATAATGAGACACACGGCACGATTTTAAAGGGGACCACAACGATAGGGCACATGATAAGATTCCCGGAGATTAAAGCAAGATATATTCGCTATTCCGTTACCGGTGGAGGTGCGCCGAACATTTATTTAATTGAGGCGAGCGACGCGCCTGAAATTAAGCAATTTGATAAATCTCTTGACGTCGGTATGAAGGTACATACTGTAATAGGGGCAGAAAAGGATGCAGGTTCGACAGAGGTCATTCTCGCGGACACACTGGCTGTGAAACAGACCAGTCCGGATGTTTATAATTTTGATGATAAGACGAAGGCAAAGACGATGCTCATCCGCCGCCAAGGAGAAGAAGGCTTAAAGAGTGTATATGTAAATGTTATAGAACCGTATATGGGCGAATCAAAAATAACAAACATAACGCCTCTTACAGATGGGTACGACAGGGTAGTTTTAAAGATTGAAATGGGTGACAGGGTGGACCTTGTAGCTGTCAATTTAAATGGCAGCGGTGAAACCAATATTGAAAATACCATCCGTACCGACGCAAGCTTTGTGTATGTTTCCAATAGCGGCGGAAAGCTGATGTCGGGCGGCACG
>CABSKZ010000137.1 GCA_902478395.1 uncultured Eubacteriales bacterium
ATATCCTTTTGTGCCATCGCATCATAAAGTTTATAGTTTCTCGGATCGGTTTGATCGCCGTCCAGCCAGCCAAGCGCACTTCTTCCGTCAGGATAGGTAGGCAGCGGCGCCTCCTCGGGCCACACATACTCGCCCTGATAAGCCTCTTTGTTAACCATTGCAGCAGCCGAAAGCCATACGCACTCATTTGCAGATGGGGATATCGAAGGGCTTTTACTCGGCCAATTCCACGGTGTCGCATGTAATACCGCCGCGCCCGTATCCGCGTTCAGCTCATAGCTTCCGTCAGCGAGCTTGTTTACTGCGCCCGCCATAACGCGTGTATCTCCGCATCCCTCTATCCAGCCGATTCGCTTTACTCCGTTCGCTTTAAGCCCGTTTTGCGTTTGCCGGAAACCGGAATCGGAAATTTCATTTGCCGTATAATAAGCGCCTGCGCCTGCATCCCAGCCAACAGCCGAGCCAACCAGCGCATCAGCGCCTAACTCTATCGCGTTGTCTGCTACAGTTTTAATAAAGCCGTGCCACCACACCCGGTCATCATTTATCCTGGTATACGTATATTCCTGCCGTACCAACACCTCTCCCTGCTGCTGTACGAGAAAGGTAAGTGTTTTGCCTTCACAGCTCTCTGGCAGCTCAAACGTCATAGAATACTTTCCGTCCGGTGTGCTCATGCCTTGATTCATATACCTTATGTTCTGCGGAGCAAGGGTCGCTTCATACACCACAAGAGCAAACTCCCTGTATGCGTCCATAATGCCGCTGACCGTAACTTTGCCGTTTTTTTGCGATATGTGAAGCGTGCTTTTCGTATATGAAAAATCAGTGCAAAAAGCCGCCTCGCCTCTCGCCTGTACAGAAACACGATAAGTTCCAGAAGGCGCATCAACCGGCATTTGAAAAGAAATTTCAAATTTACCGTTTCTGTCACTCGATGTTTGATTCATATACATGGTGTTTTGCGGCGCTATGCTTTCTTTATAAACCATGACGGATACATCTGTAAACGCTTTGGCAAAGCCTGAAATAAATATGCCGCCGTCCTCGTTCCGGCCGATAGTTGGTTTTCCTTCCAATGCCGCACCGGGTAAAGCCGCTATGGAGAAGGTTAAAACGCACACCAATAGAATCGAAATTAATTTTTTCATTTCTCTCTCTCCATCTTATATAGCATCTGCGCTACTTGCGCACGTGTCAGCGTTCCTTCCGGCTGAAAGCTTCCGTCTGGAAACCCAGAAATTATCTTGCCCGAAAGCGCATTTACCGCTTTCTTGGCAAAATCTGCAATCTGCTCACTGTCTGAAAATCCGCTTTTCTCTGTTGCCTCAGCTTTTTCAGAAAGTTCGTAAATAATTGCAGCGGCCTGCTGTCTCTGTGCCGGCGCACTTAAATCACAACCTGCAAAAATTTTATCAATGAATCCCCGCTCATTTGCCGCAGCTATCCAAACCGCACTCCAATCTGCGGCGTTTTCTTCTAAAACTACGCCTCCCACCGCGGAAAGCGCAAGCTTTATAAGCTCGCTGCAGCTTACGCTGTCATTCGGACGGAACCGTCCGTCGCCATCGCCTTTGGCATAACCTCGGTCCTTCATAAACCGAATAGCTTCGCCAGCCCCGGCGGCCTCGCCAATATCTGAAAAGGCGGCCTCGGCGCCTCCTTCCTTTACAAAAGAAAGCGAAACGGGATTATCCGCTTTCTGCGTATCGATTAAAACCTTATATTCCCCCGCTACCTCCTCGGGCGGAATGTAGTATTTAAATTCAAAGCTTCCGTCACTTTCTCCTGTATTCTGGTAAACAGATATTTTCTCTTCCGGCGTGGTAATAATAATCCCGAACTCGTTATTATTTCCCTGCTCCAGTTTCCCTTTCACCGTAAGGTAGCTTCCGTCCCATATTGCTTCAGCAGAAAGCTCCGCCGCGTACGCGCTGTTTCCAAAAAGCATTGCCGCTGCAAGAACCGCGCTTACGACTTTCAGCTTTTTTAACATTGTTTTCACCCCCTATGCCCATTTTTTTATTTACTGGCTTGAAACATCAATCTCCAGGCTCCCGTAAACTCTGAAACCAGGTACTGTGACACGGTATTTATCGCCGATGCGCTCTGCGTTTACCGCAGTTTTTTCATCTTTATCAATATCGTGGAAATAGAACTTTGCATTCCCATCAATCTTAACATCAACAATACCGCCTGCTGCCTCGGTAATGACATCTGTTTCCAAATCGTAATTGGTATTTACCAAGTCGAGGAAGTATTTATTTTCGTCCTCCTGCTTCCACATTGCAGAACGCACATAGCTGTTAAACCCGTAAATCTCATAATCCCTCGGTATAAATCCATTGTCTATCAGGCTTTCCGTTTCAAGTTCAATACTTGTAACATTCGTCATAGTTTTTTGCTTTCTCGTCTGCGGGAAGCTCATATTTACGGTAATCGGCTGGGTTCCCTTCCAAACGAAAATATTTACCGTGTACTGTTCCGGGTTTTCCGGCAAATCAACGTCAATCGCGAAGTTTTCAACAACGTTGGCCCGCGCCACATAATCCTTCGATACAGTTTTCACCGTCCAGCCATTTTCATCGCAAACCTGTGCATAAACCGTAACGTCGATATTTTCCAAATCGTTATTTTTAAAATCGAAGGTTGTCTTTAGCGTGGTAACACCGCTCATCCCGGAAACTTTTTCATCCGCCTGATTTTTAAACACTGGTGTCCCTACCTGATAAGTAGTATCTAAAATAAACAGATAGTCAAAGCTCTTATCCACGTTATAGGTGCTGTTTTTATAAATATAATAGTCAACACCAGGATTTTGGTCAATATAGTGAATTTGTGAACCATATTTTTCACTCTTCGCCAAATCCACCAGCGCCGCGCTTTCCCGTTCCTGCCAGATGTTATCTGAGGTGTATCTCAAACCTGAATCGCTGCCGCTCATCAGTATTTTGCCGCCTCTGTCTAAAAACTTTTTAATTTCTGCAATCTTTTCGTCTGAAATACACGTTATCGTCGGCAGCACCAGAAGCTCTATGCCCTCTAAATGCTCGGCATCAATGTTATAATCTGTAATCACCTTGTAGCCAACGTTGTTTTCTTCCAGCACGCAGCCCCAACCGTTAAAGTCAAGGGTGTGCGGCACCTTGCCGTTAAACGGCTGCTCTCTGGGCACCCAGTAAAAGCTCTGCGTCTGCGGTGAATGTACCATGGCAACCTTAACATACGGCCTGCGTATTTGAAACACATTCCCCATTTTATCAACATTTTTGTTTATTTTAATGCGCGTTTCCGCATTTCCGGGGCTGCGGCCTCCTATTTTTATGACCGCATTGTTTGCCAAGGCATAGTAACTTTCAACTTCCGCCAAATTGTTGTAGCTTATAAATCTTGCATCCATATAATACCACGGACAGGTCATCTGTCCCTTCTGGTACGCGAGCATTGTTTTATAAGCCGTGCCCGACTGTCCTTCGGGAGCGATACCGTCGCTGTAAAAACGCCTGTCGGGTGTCCAGCCGAGCGTACTGTGTTCAACAGATATGATATCAAGCTGAGTAGATTTTTCGCCGCCGAAATTCAGATGCGAAATATCATTGCCTGAAACCAAAATCTGATCGGGGTCAAGGCCTAAATTTTTCGCTTCCTCCTTCACCATGCTGTAAAAATCCACCATCGTTTTGTGTGCGACATCCGCCTTAAACGCGCAGTAGCCTCTCCAGATTGTGTCTGTCATCCAGTACATATTCGTCCAGTTTCCATCGTTCGGATTATCAGGATCGCCATTTGGAAATTTTTCTCTGAACGTATTCTTTAGGTACACCCTGATATCGAATTCATCAGGATTCTCTATTTTTAAAACATCGTTGTGCTCTTTAATATAATCGCGGAATTTCGCTACGCTCCATTCACCGAAACCCTTTTGCGTGGGCGTTGAATTGATATAGTCCCATCCGCCATAGTTATCAACCCAAAACCCCTCGACGCCGTTTTCCAAAAGCTGTCTCACTGCGTAACGGTTATATTCCAGCCACCAGGGCGACGCAACATCCTTACTGAAATAGAAGTTTGTTGTGTAGTTGTATGTTCCGTCCGCGTTTTGCACAACAGGCCCCCAAAGGGTAGAGGGGTCTGTCGTCGCGTCCGCTTTCTGCCAGCTTGCCTCATTCACCCTTAAATCGCCGTTAATATCCTTTTGTGCCATAGCGTCATAGAGCTTATAGTTTCTGGGGTCCATATGGTTGTCGTTGAGCCAGCCGAGCGCCGAGCTTCCGTCAGGATAGGTTGGAAGCATGCCATCTTCCGGCCAAATAAAATCGCCCTGCCACGGCTCGTTATTTACCATTGCCGCAGCGCTTATCCAGACCACCTCGTTTGCATCGGCATTTACATCAGGACCTTTCGAAGCCCATGACCAAGGATCTGCAATCAGCTTCGGCTGCCCCGTTACGGCATCCATCTCATAGCTGCCGTTTCCTAAGTTGTGAACAGCGCCGATCATGCAGCGTGAGTCACCCTGAAGCTCGACCCATGCCATATAATGATTGTCTTTTGCCTTTTCCGCATTCATGGCAGCTTCTCTTCCGGTTTTGCTAATCAGCGTATTCACATAAAACGTTCCCTGACCCGCATTCCACAAATCACCGGACACTGCGGCGTTGGCGTGCGCCGAGTCAAAATTGGTATTGTCTATCATTCTTATCCAGTTTTCCCACCACGGGGCTTCCTTGTTTTCTTCATTCCCCTCTGCAAAAATATATGCGCTCTGTGAAAAAATCAAGGCGAAAACCAAAATAAGACCTGTAATTTTTTTCATCATGCTCGTACCGTTAGCCTTTCTGCTGTTTGGGGAAGGATATGGTGCAAAGCTTCCCCAAACAGCTTTTTAAACTCAGAACTTTAAGCTGCCTTTGCAGCAAGCGCAGCATCGGGAGTTAAAGGTGCAATGTTTGTTTCAGAAACGTCCTCCCACACAAACGCTTTCACGCTGTAGTCGGATGCCTTTCCGCCTTCAGCAATCTCAAGATTAATGGATGCTTCTAAGTCGCGTGTTTCCCCCGCATTCAGGTCAACTGCAGTCCAGGCTGTCTTCACAAGCCTGTCGCCTTTATATACCGCTATAATAACCGCGCAGGGAAGCTCCTTGGTGTAATCCTCATTTCCAACGCTTGCTTTTGCGGTAATTGTGCCCGCCTCAAAGCCTGTTTTCGTTATATCGGCGCTGTTTTGATAAAAAGCGATGTCACCGATTGTATAAGGGATATATTCACCCGTTGTAAAGCTAATTATGGTGCTTATCATCGAGTTACCCAAAATGTCCTTAATTCCTGCTATTCTGAGCGAATAGCTTGTTTCATAATCGAAGGGAGCAGAAAAGCTGATTTTCGCTGTATTGCTGTCAACCCTTTCAACGGCCGTTACCTCGCCGGGTGCGCCGACCACTGTGACGCCTGCTGTAGATGTATAGTCAATCGGAGTCGTTGTTTTCACCGTGATAAAGCTCTTGGCGCGGGCCGCGCTCTCGCCGTCCTGCGGATCGGTTTTTTCAACTGCAATTCCGTCTGCCGTATAAACTGTAATATCATCTAAATAAAGGTCTGTCGCCTCTATACATAAATGATTAAAGGTATACATGGGAATTTCATAGCCTGCGCCGTAGTATGTCGAGGCAAAGCATCCGCTTGCGGTGTAGGTTCCGTCCACATACACGTCATATTTCGCGACATTTGCCTCGCCTGTTGTAAACACATATGTAAAATTATACATTTTACCTGTCTCAAACGGAGACAGCAGATTGGCTCTTTTATATCCTGTTTTTATCGTTCTTGTCTCCGTCCTCATAATCTGCGACTTGCCCGTTGCGGTATTGTCAATATCCTGACCTCCCTCAACGAAGATTCCAATTCCCGAACTATCGCTTACAAACGCCGCTTTAAAATCCAAAACGATTTTATCGCCTCCAAGGCCGATGTAGTACCCGCTTGTGGGCGACCACTGCGTTTGCACGTTACCGGAAATTGCATGTAAGCTGTTGCCCAACGATTTGTCATATGGGTTTGCGGCCACTTCAACTTTCGCCGCGCCATTAGGCGAATATTTATTGCCGAGCTGAACCGCGCCGTCATATGCGCCAGGTTCATAATCGGAAAAATCATCGATGAACCCGACTGTCTTTGTGGGAACAAAAGACGCGTCTACCGTTGTGAATCTAACCTGAGAATAAATGTAGTTACCCAAAATATCCTCTATATCGGAAAATGATACAGCATACTCGGTATTGCTCGCGAGCGCGTCGCTGAATACGATTCTATATTGTCTTGCAGAAATTTTCACGATTTCCGAAATAGCCGCGCCGCCGCTGACAACAACATTGGTTGTGTTTACGGTTTCCGGCTTAACATCCGTATCAAAGCTTACCTCAACAGAGGAATATACGTCAACGTTTTTTGCCCCGTTTGCCGGCACGCTTGTTTCGATTCCTGAAGCGGTTGCGGCATATACTCTGAAATTATCGATGATAGCGCCCGAAGATATAAACGACAGATAGCGGACACCGTCAAAATCGATAGGATCATAGCCCTGTTCTGGACCGTAAACACCCGGATACAGGTTTATGCCGGACACCTTTTTCTCACCATCGACATACATGCTGTAGCTGAAAAGGCTATCTCCCGGCTGTTTTTCAAAAACGTACTGAATGTCATACATTCTTCCGGGAACAATATCCGCTGCCGCCGTTCGCGGTCCGCCTGTTCTGATTTTCCCATCAGAGGAAGCGTTTGCTCTCATAATCTGCGCCTTGCCGCCATCTGTTGCCCAGCTGTCAGCGCCCGTGAGGTGCGGCGAAAGTTCCATAACAAATGACTGGGTGCTGTCGACAAGGCCGAACTGAAATCTTATCACGAACTTGTCCGCAGCGAGATTAATTGCAGCGGGAGACGTTGGGTTCCATTGTGTGTAGTTTGCCCCCTTAATATACAGGCTGTTTCCCAGATTCGGGTCATACGGGTTCGCAATAACCTCGCAGGCAGCTCCCGTAGAGGCATAAATGCCGTTCGAATTCGGGATAGCCGCCGGCTGCGTGTATTGACCGACAGTATATGAATTGTAATCATCATTAAATCTCACATTCACGCTGTCATTTGCCTGTCTCTTATACACATCTCCGAGCCCACGAGACCGT
>CABSKZ010000138.1 GCA_902478395.1 uncultured Eubacteriales bacterium
GAGTACGGGGCGGCTGATATCGGTGTTGTAGGCCGTGATACATTATTAGAGGACGGCAAAGACCTTTATGAAATGATAAACCTTGGTTTTGGCAAATGCCGGATGGTTGTTGCAGGCCCTGCGCAATTGCAAGGTAAAATGGACGAAATCAGCCATCTTCGTGTCGCTTCTAAGTATACCAATATTGCAAAAAACTACTATACTCTGGAAAAGAAACAGTCAGTCGAAATTATCAAGCTAAACGGCTCGGTGGAACTCGCGCCACTGGTGGGGCTTTCCGAGGTCATCGTTGACATTGTCGAAAGCGGAAAAACATTAAAAGAAAACGGCTTGGTCGTGCTGGAGGAAATTTGTGATTTAAGCGCGCGTTTTGTAGTTAACCGGGTCAGTATGAAAATGGAACGCGAACGGATATTAAAACTGGTTGAAAACCTGAAAAAACTTTTGCCTTACGAATGATAACGGAGGATTTGTCAAATGATAACGATTATAGACTATGATGCTGGAAACCTCCGGAGCGTGGAAAAGGCATTGTTATATATCGGCGAGGATGTGATGGTTTCCGCTGACCACGAAAGAATCCGTTCCTCATCAAAGGTTATCCTGCCAGGGGTTGGCTCCTTTCAGGATGCAATGGACAAACTGCGCACGGCGGGACTGGACGATACAATCCGGGAAGTTGTTGCGCGCGGCGTTCCGTTTTTGGGCATCTGCCTGGGAATGCAGCTTATGTATAACCACAGCGAGGAAGGAAATGTGTCGGGACTTGGCATCCTTTCAGGCGAAATCCGGCGTTTTCCAGATAATTTTGGCCTAAAAATCCCGCAAATCGGCTGGAATTCACTCGACAGGTTAAACGGCCCATCCATTCTGTTGCAAAACACGCAGGAAACGCCATTTGTTTATTTTGTCCATTCCTATTATGTTGATGCGGCCGATGTTACCACTGTGAAAGCGACGACACATTACGGAATTGCTCCGCATGTTCTGGTAGAAAAGGACAATATTTTTCTGACGCAGTTCCATCCCGAAAAAAGCGGCGAAACCGGGCTTCAAATGCTTCGGAATTTTGCCGCGCTATAAGACAGGGAGGGCAAAATGAAGCTTCTTGTTTTTAGTGACAGCCATGGCTGTACCACAGGTATGGATATCGCGATTCGAAATACACCGATAATTGACGCAATTATTTTTTGTGGTGATGTCGCACGTGATGCGGACTATCTGCACGACGTATACTCCCCTATCCCACTTTATGCGGTTTGCGGCAACAATGATTTCTATTCGCAGTATCCTTATCAGATGACAGTGTCCTTTGGTGGTGTGCAAACCTATATTACCCACGGCCATTTTGAACATGTGAAATATGGAACCAGCGCATTAGCGGAGCAATGCCGCATGAACGACTGTGCTCTCTGTTTTTTCGGCCATACCCACCAACCTGCGGTTGTTGATGCCGGAGGGCTAACCCTTGTGAATCCAGGAAGTATCCGTTCCACGGTCAGCGGCACTTTTTCAGTTGTGACCATTGAAAACGGAAATGTGACGGCTGTCAACCGCCGCATTTCAGACTTTAATTGATTGGAGACGAATTGAGTTGCTATTTGTAATAGATGTTGGAAACACAAATATTGCCATGGGGTTTTATGACGGTGATACCCTAGTTTCAAGCTATCGCATGGCGACAGAGAAGAACCGGTCATCCGATGAAATCGGCCTGTTTTTTTTACAGATCTTTCAAAATGCGGGCATCGAGATAAACAGGATTGACGGCGTTGCGATTTCTTCCGTTGTCCCTCAAATTATGCACGCACTTGAAAATGCGGTGCGTAAGTATGTGAAAGTTACACCGTTTGTCGTGACAAGCCAATTACCGCTTGGCATGAAAATTTTGCTGGATAATCCAGCTGAGCTGGGTGCCGATCGGCTGGTCAATGCGATAGCGGCTTACCGGACCTATGGAGGGCCGACGATTATTATTGATTTTGGGACCGCGACAACGTTTTGTGTCGTCAACGCTGAGGGAAATTATTTGGGCGGCGCGATCTATCCTGGACTGAAGGTATCCATGGACGCGCTAGTGGAAAAAACCTCAAAGCTTCCTAAAGTAGAAATTGTAAAACCGGAGCATGTTATTGGAAGCAATACTGTGAAAAGCATGCAGTCCGGCATTGTATATGGCTACGCCGGCATGGTTGATTATATTGTTTCAAAAATGAAAGATGAGCTTGGGGCACCGAAGGCAAACGTCATTGCGACCGGCGGTCTTTCTACTCTGATTGCAGGCGAAGCGCGCTCTATTACCCACACTAGCAGAAATCTAACTTTAATTGGATTAAAAATGATTTATGACGATTTAAATAGCAAGCAATAAAAACCGCAGGGCTTTAGAGTGAAGTAAAGCCCTGCGGTTTTATCTTATATATTTTTCTTATTTTCCAGATACTCATCATAGGTACACATCTTGTCAATCACGCCGTCCGGAGTGATTTCAATAATTCTGTCCGCGATGGTCTGCACAAACTCGTGGTCATGCGACGCAAACAGGACATTCCCCTTAAATTCGCACAGGCCATTATTGACTGCTGTGATGGATTCCAGGTCTAGATGGTTCGTCGGCTGATCCAGAACAATAACATTAGAACCAAACAGCATCATCCTTGACAGCATGCATCGGACTTTCTCTCCGCCTGACAGCACGTTGACAGGCTTGAATACATCTTCTCCGGAAAACAGCATTCTTCCGAGGAATCCCCGCAGATACGATTCTGCCTGCTCCTGCGAATACTGCCGGAGCCAGTCGATTACTGAAAGCGTCACACCTTCAAAATATTCTGTGTTATCTTTCGGGAAATAGGACTGCGTCGTCGAAATTCCCCATTTAAATTCTCCCTCATCCGGCTCCAGCTTGCCCATTAAAATTTCAAATAAAGCAGTCGTTGCCCGTTCATTTTCACTGACAAATGCTACCTTATCGCCTTTGTTCAGCCGGAAGGAAACATGATTCAGCAGTTTTTCGCCGTCTACGGTCTTGCTGATATTCTCGACGGAAAGAATTTCCTTCCCAGCTTCCCTATCCATGGTAAAGCCCACATAGGGATAACGCCGGCTGGAAGCCGGAAGTTCTTCAATCGTTAGCTTTTCCAAAAGCTTTTTGCGGGAAGTTGCCTGCCGCGATTTCGATTTGTTTGCAGAGAAACGTTGAATAAATGCCTGCAATTCCTTAGCTTTTTCTTCCGCTTTTTTATTCTGCTGTTTTATCATTTTTTGAATCATCTGGGAAGAATCATACCAAAATTCGTAATTGCCGACATACATTTTGATCTTTGTGTAGTCGATATCGACAATATGGGTGCAGACTGTATTTAAAAAGTGCCTGTCATGCGAAACGACAATGACTGTCCCTGGGTATTCCAGCAAAAAATCCTCCAGCCAGTTAATCGCACCGATATCGAGGTTGTTGGTCGGCTCGTCCAGCAGGATAATTTCTGGGTTACCGAACAAAGCCTGCGCCAATAGGATTTTCACTTTTTCGTTGCCGGTAAGCGAACTCATCTGCTGGTATAGCAATTCTTCTGAAAGCCCAAGCCCCTGCAGCAGACGCGATGCATTTGATTCTGCTTCCCATCCGTCAAGTTCCGCATATTCACACTCCAACTCAGAGGCCAGAATCCCGTCTTCATCCGTCATTTCCGGTTTTGCATAGAGCTCCTCCTTCTGTTTTGTGATTTCATATAAACGCGGATTACCCATGATGATAGTATCCAGAACGGAAAACGCATCATATGCGAAATGATCCTGCTTTAGAACAGACATACGCGTATTTTCCGCAATAGAGACTTCACCGGTCGTAGAGTCGAGTTCTCCGGACAAAATTTTCAAAAAGGTGGACTTTCCCGCACCGTTCGCACCGATAATCCCATAACAATTTCCCGGTGTAAATTTCAGGTTTACGTTTTTAAACAAATCCGTGCCGGAAAAATTCAGACTGACATTGGTTACTGTAATCATTTCTCTTTTGTTCCTCCAAATAAATGCTTTTGCATAATAGTATATCACACCAGAGCCGCATTTTCCAGTAGAAAATGCGGCTCTGCCAATTTTTTCGGTTTTAGTCGAGCTGAAGGTAAATTCCTTCCTTTTTTCCACAAATGTCCAGTAATACCTTTGCGATAAATGACGCAAAACCATGATTTAAACTGCCGTTGATATCCTCATTTTCCCAAAGCGTCCCAGTCAGGTTAGCCATATTCTCAAAGTAGCCTTTTATTTCTGTGAGGAGCTGCTGGTGCAACTCCGGCCGTGAAAGCATAATTTCCATCCGCAGATAGATTCCGATAAAGGCGTTTGCATACGCAACCTCCGGACATTTTCCAGTTTTCCGTCTTTCCGGACCAAAATCCCCCAGTATGATATCCTTCAGCTTTTCATATGCGGGATCATCCAGCGAGACTAATCCGGTAAATACCGCGTAATACTGATTTGTCTCCGAAATGTTTTTTGTCTGCCGGAGTTTCCCGTCTTCGCCGCGTACCGCATTATCTACGAAGAAGGTTCCGTTGAAGGATTGCCGGATGATCTCCTCACGCACTGCCTCCGCCTGCTTTATTAAATCAGTGTCGTCGTAAATTTTGCCCGTTTTTTCAAGCACACAGGCATACAGCATATTGGTCGGATAGTTTACGTCCATCACCCAATCATTGGCCTTGGACCATTCCACAAAGTTCCAGCCTGGGAGCCTTTCCAGCAGACCATCTTCATTACAGTAGTTTGCAAGAAAGCCCAAAATACCATAAATGAGCTCCTTATAGCAGTCCTTGTCTGCTTCCGGATTCCTTTTGAAATGGCTATCTAGTTCCATAATCAGCCACATCGCCCACTGCGGGATAAAGCTGCTCTTTTCGTGCTCTGCCGGATAACACATTGGCACCATGCCTTCAGGCAGCGTCAGTTTTCTGACATGCTCCGACGGATAGCACATTGGCACCATCCCTGCCGGCATTTGCGGAAGTTTTCCGGAAGCCAGCACAAAATTTTTCAAAAAGGCATCTTCAATTTGTGTTTTTCCCGTCAATGCAAATTCAGTCTGACTGGTAAAATAGCTGTCACAGAGCCAACCGGCGCGTTCACGTGTTGGACAGTCCATATAGATATCCACAGCGTTCTGGCGGTAGGTTTCCACAGCGGCACGATATATTTTTTGAACAGAAGCATCCCCGCTGTTCACTTCTGGAATGTTTTTTAATGGATAGACATAATCACGCAGTGAAAACTGTCGGAGGGTAATTTTCCCCTTTAATACCAAAACGGCTGCAAACCGCATCCCGTAAACGTCCAAAGTTTCGTTATGATATGCCTGTCCAGCTGAAGCGCGGAATTCCAAAATGTTATTCGTACCCCATCGGTGAGAATCCATTTTTCCTCCGGTCAGATATTCGTCATATACAATCTGATACTCCGCATCTTCCTCGGTTTTCACATCGTGACAAACAAAGCCGGTATAAATGCGCCCAAAATCGATTAGAACATATTCTCCAGCCTGGATACCAACGGGGAAGTTTACCTCCCCGTTTGCCTCGGAAAGCATGACGCGCGAGTATTCCTTGCGTGCGTGCTTATCAAGCTCGGCATCCGGATAATGGATATATTCCGGCTCTTCCTTTGATTCATACCATGGTTGCTGATAATCCTCTTCTCCAAGTGTAAAATTGCCGTGTTTGCCGACGGAATAGGTATGTACATTAAATTCCGGCAAAGCAACATCCCGTGGAATTAGGGTTAGTTCTGGCTCAACAACGACAACCTGTTCCTTAGACAAAATCGGTTGATTATCCATTTCATAGGTTTCGATAAAATACCGTTGAAATGCATACCGTTCCACCTTTTCCACCCGTTTGGTATAATTCCCGCCAGCAAAATCGAATCCAGTTGCAGCTAAAACAGCCTCTTCACTGCGTATTTCAGCCTGAACGAAATTAACATTGCGAACGGTTTGGTAACAGTTTACTTGATACCCCGTCGCATAGATAATCAATTCGTTTACTCCTTCTATGAGTTTTTCCGTCAAATCAATTTCATCTACCTTGCTGAAATTGTGGGCACACCGCGCCGGTCCGTGCAGCAGAAACATACCGTTGAGCCAAACCTGGTAAAGTGTGGCGCCAGTTATATAGATTCTTGCATTTTGAGCTGATGCTGCAAATTCTGTTTTCATAATAATGTTGCTGTTCCGTTTTTCATTCTCTCCCGCTACCCATACCGGGAGAGCCTTTTCAAACAATGCCATTTTTAAACTCCCTTCTTTATAAATTGGAATCATTTTGCATATGCACGTTCAAGTACGTCAAAAAATTTCGCGCACAATAACCTCCCGCCGGAGGAATACAACAAAGATTTTGTGATATTTTTCCATAAGAACAAGCCGCTAATTGGCTTGCTGCACACCGGTTCAAAAAATGCAAAGCCCCAAACATTTTTGACTTTTGTTCCTTTGGCGCAATTATACCATAAATCCGGAGGATTTTGGTATAATTGCGCATGTGCGTTTCCGAACAACGTGAGGAAAATTCGCACGCGCGATAGATTCCTCGCCGGAGGCGTATCATAAACGCTTTTGCGTTTATGATACCACATTCGCATTTTACGAAGGTAAAATGTGCGGCAGAGCCGCAAACAAACGGCCTGACGCTTGCCGAATGATGATTCAATGTTCTCAAAAGCGAACGCTTTTGGCGTTCGGGCGGCGGGAAACGCCGCCGTTCATTAGAACCTTTTGAGGTTATTATACCACCGAAAAAAAGACCTGTCCATAACAAAAAACTAAATATTTAACAGTTTCTTAATTGACATCCACCACATTTTGGTGTATGATAGTAGTAACATAAAAAAGGAGGAATTTAAGATGAAAGCATTTGATATTGTGTTAAGCTCCATTAACGATGTAAAAAACTTTGTAAACATCGTAAACAAGTATGATTTTGATGTGGATCTGACATCCGGGAGATATGTTGTGGATGCAAAGTCTATCATGGGAATCTTTAGCCTGGATTTGAGCAAACCGATTCATGTTGAAGTACATTCCGATGACTCTGCCGCTTTTGTGGAAGAATTGAAACCATACATACAGTAATTTTAGTTCTAAAAATACTTTCGGCATATAAAAAACACCTGTTG
>CABSKZ010000139.1 GCA_902478395.1 uncultured Eubacteriales bacterium
GGGTATTATGTCGAAAAATTACAGAAAATCGAGACTGCTGCAGCCTGAGGCCTATGATGCAATGACAAAATTTAAACTGGAGTGTGCCAAAGATATCGGACGGCTCCAGTATTGTAAAGAGAACAATGACCACTATAAAGGCGATTTGCCGGCTAAAGTCAACGGCAGCGAAGGCGGACCGATTGGCGGAGAGATGGTAAAGCGCATGATAGCAGATTATGAAAAAAAACTGTAATGCAGGCAGCCTTCCATTTGGAAGGCTGTTTTTATGGGAATTTATAGGCAGAAGGAATTCTACTATTTTTCAGTACATTAAAACAGCGTGTAGCCTAGCGCCGTCGTGCTTCCGGTAACGGGCTTGTGAGGCTTGCCGTCCGTTGAATCAACACTGAAGAAAATGGCATTACCGCGCGGCACGACTTTTTTGAAATCGTGTGCAACAACATTTTGCTATCCTTGCTTGAATCGCGTACAATCCAAGCAAGCGTTTTACCTTTTGCATTCAGTTTATATGCGTCCGGAACGACGGTGTGCAGTTCGCCTAAAACATGCCGGGACAGCCAATCTAATAGTAAAGCAGAGACATCGTTCAATTGCAAAACAGCTGACAAAACAATTCGGGTTATATTTGCCGGAAAATCAAGCTCTTTTCAAGCACATTGAAACAAGGTTGCCCTAAAACGAACAATCTGAAAGGAGGCCAAGGCCATGAAAAATAAAATGCTTGAGAAGCTGACCCGCGAGGAATTATACGGCCTGATTGCGATGTATGCAAAAAACTGGCTGGCAATGGATGGCGTGTGGTTTCAGTCTATTGAACAGAAGTTTGGGATGAATGAGGCAATGGTGCATGATGAAGCCGCATGGAAACGCTTTACGGAAATTGAAGCAAGACGCATTAAGGAGTTCCTGGGCTTGCCGGAGCAAGCCGGACTGGAAGGGTTAAAGCAGGCATTGGCGCTGCGCTTTTATGCCAACATCAATCCCGACGAAGCGGTGATAGAAGGGAACACCTTGTTGTACAGAACACGGGAATGCAGGGTGCAATCCGCACGCAGCAGAAAAGGAATGGAACTGCATCCCTGCAAAACAGTGGGCTTGGTTGAGTACGGCGGGTTTGCCCGGGTTATTGACAGCCGGTTTACCTGTGAGTGTATCAGCTGTTATCCGGATATAACGGACGAGTCCTGTGCATGCGCATGGCTTTTTACGCTACATCCGAAGGAAGCGGCCGCCGATTGAGAGTGATGTTAGCCGGAGAGAAGCATTCGCCGCTGGAAAAATTCCGTTTGGATGCTAGGGGATTGTCCCTGACGTTACATAAGCAGCCGCCCAGCAAACAAAACAGTTTGCCGGGCGGCTGCTTATGTAATACGGGAGTCTGCGGCGTCTAGTTTGAACACACCGGCGGCAAAGCACAACAATACCGGTTATTTTGCCCGACCGAAGCGATTTCGGTGCTCTACAGAAAAACGATAATCGAATTTTAAAATAGTTCTGAATCGTTACTCGGCAGACTGCCTATTTCTGGTCCAGGCCGACGAAAAACAAATAGCCCAATACCAGCAGGAGTAAATAGTCGTCACAGCCGTCCAAAAAGAGTAAAATAATAATCCCCAGAAGCAATAAATCGTCGGTTTTCAGGCTGTTGAGCGTAAATTCCCGCTTTGGTGTGGTGACGAGCACGTCCTCTTTTTTTTCAACGTGTTGCTCCCTGCGCTCCGGCCGCTGGGGAACGATTACCTCCGACCGTTTTTCATAGGGCCTGTATGGCTTCGGTTCCCGCTGAATCGGCGCGGAAAAATTGTTGCTTGCATTATAGTATTTCATATTCATATGAATCAGCCTCGCTTTATGTTCATATTTCCGTGGTTGTATGATGCGGCCCGCAGTCCCGCGTTTACGCGGGGGCACTAAAGCTTAAAGTCTTTGAACAAATTCAGTTCATTTGCTGTCTGGGCCAGTTTGGTCAGCTTTAAAAGCTGCATGGCATGGTCGACGTGAGGACGCCGTTGTTCATTTAAAAATGGACGGAGTGCAGATAAAAGCCGCGATCTGTCATCTGGCGTTCCGGCGCCAAGACCGGACATCATCCCCTGTAATTTCATCAGGGTACTCATATCGAAACCGCCGCCTGAACCTTCGCCGGAAGGCTGCGGCGCTTCCGCAGAAGTGGGAACCGCTTGTGGCGCATCCTGTTGAGGGGGCGGGCTAGGCGGAGCGTCATTACCGCCGGCGCCGGAAAGGGAATTTAAAACAGCGTTGATTTTTTCGGCAGGGTTGTCTCCCAGCATACCCATAAGAGTGTTTATCATTTGACTGTTATCCTGAGCCATTTGCTTACCTCCTTTGGTCTGTTAATTCTTCTGCAGTCCGCTTAGCCATATGTTCTGTATTTGGGGATTTTTACCTTTTGGGTTATTTTCCCGCAAGACACCAGCCATGCTTTTTCATCCACATCCGAAAAATTGTTCTAAATATGAAAAAACAAGGTAAAGCGGGGGGAATACCTGTTTATTAACGGGCATTTTAACACAGTCTTTCCGTAGACCTGCCCGTTGAAACCGAGATGATATTCGACAGGCTAAACACGGGCCGCAAGATAAAAACTCTCTTTAAAGCTTATTTTTGAAATTTTTAATCAGGTCAGGATTACTTTTCGCCTGATTAATCAGTCCGCCTAAATCGACGTTGTTAGCTCCGAGCGCGTTTAGTGCCCGGTTTGCTTTTTCCGGATCGATTTTATTCAGCATCGCATTTAGTTCCTGTTCATTCCCCAGCATATTTTTCACCTGATTGAGCTTGTTCTGATCTATGTTATTTAACATATTCTCCAGTTTTTTTGCCATTTTGTCATCGTTCATAATTGTTCCTTCCTTTCAGATTATTATAAGCGATATTACTGGTTGTTTTCCTTTTATGCAGCGATGGGTGTAGCCTGCAAAGCAGATCCGCCCAGAGGCTTTGCGTGCGGAAGCGACTCCAAAATCAAGTATCGGAGAGAACCATTCCATACACAGATTCCTGGTGGTGCGGCAGAGAACATCCTGATTCACTTATATCAATACCAGTATATGTAAAAGTAAAAATTAAATGACAAAGAAACACGCTTTTTTTCCTTTGGAATATAGTGTATTAGAAGAAATTTATCGAAGGATGCAGTCCATTTTAAGGAGGTTCATATGATTTATTTTGATAATGCGGCAACTACATTTGAAAAGCCGCCGTCCGTATATAAAACCGTCTACGATGCAATGGTGAAATATGGCGCAAACGCGGGAAGAGGCGGCCACGACCTGTCGGTAAAAGCAGGGGATATGATATATGAAGCGCGTGAGGCGGTCTGCCGCCTGTTCCGCATCCAAAATATCGAACGCCTGGTCTTCTGTCAGAATACGACGCAGGCGTTGAACACCGGCATGAAAGGGGTGCTGAAAAAGGGCGACCATGTCGTCATTAGCTGTATGGAACACAATTCTGTGCTCCGGCCAGTCGCAGAACTGCAAAAACGCGGTATCATTACTTACTCCGTGGTAAAGGGGAATGAAAAAGGAGAGATTCCGTTGTCGGCGGTGCGAATGGCAATCCGGCCCAATACCAAGCTGGTTGTTTTTACGCACGCTTCCAACGTCTGCGGCAATGTATATGACATTAAAGCAATTGCAAAGCTGGCGCATGACAATGGAGCGCTGTTTATGGCGGACGCCGCACAGAGCGCAGGAATTCTGGATGTTGACGCAAATGATGTTGATTTACTCGCGTTTCCAGGGCATAAAGGACTTATGGGACCACAGGGGACGGGCGGACTATATATCCGGGAGGGGCTGAATCTGAATACCATTATGGAAGGCGGAACGGGCAGCGCCTCGGAGTTGATCTACCAGCCGGACATCATGCCGGACCGTTTTGAGAGCGGTACGCAGAATATGCCGGCAATCGCCGGGCTTGGGGAAGGTGTTAAATTTATTTTAAAAGAAGGGGTTGACGCCATCCGTGCGCATGAGATGGATTTGACCAAATATTTTTTGGATGAGATTCAAAATATTCCAAAAATCACGATATATGGAACGGATAATCTGTCCGGCAGGGTCGGCGTCGTCGCGCTCAATATTGATGGAGAAGATTGTGTTGACGTCGCAAACGAGCTGAATACACTATACGGCATTGCTACACGCGGCGGGCTGCACTGTTCCGCGCTCGCCCATGAAACACTCGGAACGCTTGAAAAAGGATGTATCCGGTTTAGTTTCGGTTATTTTAATAAGCGAAAAGAAGTGGATAAGGCAGTTTTGGCACTGCTCAAAATCGCAAATCGGGAACAGTTTTATCAATTCTACGCGCAGGGGACCATGTATCCACGGATATAAGCTAGTAAGAGACTGATGTAAGTTTGCGATAGTAAAGTTCTGATAAAAGGTTGTAGACAGTATAGCGGAGGCCTGCGGAGTATCCGCGATCAAAAACAGACGCCATTACAGTATGTTCTGCAATGGCGTCTGTTTTTATCATAAGAAAGGTTGGGGCAAATCCAGAATTATCATCACTTTCTGGAAGCGTTCCTAAAGTTATTATATTCATCTGGCGGAAACAGTGTTTCCACATCGATGCCTAACGCGCGGGACAGATTGATTGCGATATATACATTAGGTACGTGCCGTTCGAGTTCAATATCACTCAAAGTGCTTGGAGCAATATTAGCATTCTCGGCTAACTGCGTTCTGGTCATCTCAGACCATATCCGGAATTTTCTAACATTGTTCATCTGCCACACTCCTCCGATGTATGTTTCATTTTGTCGGATTCTACTATACTAGAAATAGTGCTGTCAAGTCAATAAAATAACGATATGTCGGTGAGATGTCACAAAAAGCCTCAGAAATATACAGAATATTTCGATTGTTTTGTCAAATTTTCTGAATTGGGGATTTATTTTGTCAATTTGAGCGAATTTTTCTGGAACGGAACATAAAGAATTCCACGAAGGCCAATTGGCTCGTTATTCCAGGAAAACAGTCAGCATTCCGGCGCCGAAATGACAATTAGAGGACATTTATGCCCTCGGTATGTGCAGAAGGAAACCAAGTTGCGGCGGTACGCTGGCTAGAAAAGATACAGAGTACCGGGGTCAGCAGTGTGGCGGCATGGATATCCCGCGGATAAACGGCAGCAGAAATTCCGGCATACCGCTGGAATATGGCGCGATCGCATATTGCTGAAAGAAAATCATGACGCCCTGAGGAACTAGATAAAAATCCTCTAGGTTCAGTTCATCGGCTACATTTTGTTCGTAGTTGTCAAAATAATAGTTTTCTCCGTTTTGAATTTGCTTTTCGATTTGCATCGTCACTTGCCGTACCACATATTGTTTCACGTCGATTCCTCGCGCAAAAAACTGTTCCAAATTCATGCGCCGCCCCGTTTTCAAATCCCACGTATCACCATATCGGTGTGTGCTGCCGTGAGCGCCCCCGCTGAACAAATAGCGGTCAAGTCGCAAACTGACAGCACAGTTTTGATTATAGGTTACTTCAAATGCCGTCTCCGCCTCATAGGTCATCGCAGGATATCCCTGCCCTTTATCAAACTCATATTGCTCCACAGCAGTTTGAAAAAGCCGTTTCCGGCAGTAGCGCTCAAAGGCAAGTGCGTGTGCTTTGTAATACAGGTTTAGCCTTGCTGCCGCAGCGCTGAACCGGTCGGATACAAACTGTGGATAATCAATTTTGTAAGTTAATAATATTACACCATCATACCCCATCTGGTCCTGCAATGATTCTGTATGTACAGAGATTCCAAATATTTTTTCCATATCACTACCTCCTCACAACCATAATATGGAAGCGTGGTAGGTAGTGTTACAGGGATACTCCAATTCAAATGATTTGCATAGAAGAGCAGCGGGAATGATGTGCAGCGATTAATTATTTGATACCTCCGAATCATACGGAAACAATTCGCGCAGGTTTTCAACTTCAAGAATATCTGCAATACTTATAGCGATACGCACGCTTGGACTGTGCCGGTTCGATTCAATATCACTAAGCGTAGACTTTCCAATTTTGGCCATTTCAGCAAGCTGTCCCATTGTTAGTTCATGTTCCAGCCTTTTTCTCTTGATAGGGTTCATAGTGTCACCTCATATGTCATATTTCGACGTAAGCCGATAACTTCAATATAACGAAATATGAATTGACCGTCAATGAAAGTTCGAAAATTCAACAGGTTGTCACAAGGCGACACGGTTGAAGGACTGAATGAGTATGTCGAACTAGGGTGCAAGTATATAAAAGGAGGTGATTCGTTAAAGCTGAATCTATGAGGTTATCTTGTATCAATTCGTTTCAGATTGCGCTTTGTGGATACGGCATCTGGTTGTTCACATATGACGAATTTCGACATATACTGTAATGGGAACCATTCCTATACTAATTATTTGGAGGTAGTATTATGTGTTGTTGTAATTCAAGCCGTACAAATACAAATGAATTGGAAAGAGCACTTCGCACTGCGGAAAGAGCCGCTTGCATGGCGGAACGCGCGGCAGCTGCTGCGGAAGAGGCTGCTTGCAGTGCCCGGCAAGCGGCCTGTGCTGCTGAAAGTGCGGAAACAAGAGCGGCGGAGTGCGCCAGGGCTGCGCAGGAAGCATATGAAAAAGTTCGTTGTTTGGTAGAAGAGCACAATAATAACAGCAACTGCGGCTGTAGCTGGTGCTAACACCTGGCTGGACGCCTACGAAGGAAAAATTTTTCTGCGTGCAATATCGGCTTATTGGCAGGACGGCATGTGGGGTTAATACGAAAGTTAAACACATTACCACGGCAAGACGGTGTGCGTTTTGTTATGGCTAACAACAAAAAGCCGCCTTCTGGCGGCTTACATAAGAAAATAAATCGAAAGCTTTTATGTTCCGCGCTTGAATCCTATTTTTTCTCAAGATTGCTGAATCGATTTATGATTTCCTCGCTGTAGTCCGCCGAATAGAAGCCGCCTCCGGTTTCCTTTATTAGAACCATATAAATGAGTTTTTATATAAAAACATATGTCCTATTTATGTCATATGAGAGAGCGGAAATGTTTGCCGGATTCCGCTTTACCCTCACAAAGCGCAGATATTTCTGTACATGACAATCTTGTTTTGAGGCAGATTCCCCCTA
>CABSKZ010000140.1 GCA_902478395.1 uncultured Eubacteriales bacterium
CCTAACATGAATACAGGTACAGTAAAATGGTTTAACTCAGAAAAAGGCTTCGGATTTATCTCCGTAGACGATGGAGATGATGTGTTTGTACACTTCTCCGCAATCCTCGCAGAAGGTTATAAATCGTTAGAAGAAGGCCAGCGTGTCAGCTTCGACACGGAAAAAGGCCCCAGAGGTCTGCAGGCTGCGAACGTCCGCCTGGCATAGCCTTTACCGCGTGACCGTATAGCGCCATTTTTTAAAAAGAACGATTATACCGGCACACAAAGAGCCAACGGATGTTTCCGTTGGCTCTTTATTTATCCAGTTGTTCCGCTTTTGAAAGACAAATAGCTTAAAACAACTTAAAATTGTTGTCTTTCCTTCTAATTTATTTTATCAGCGTCAAATCCTCTTATTCTTACCGAAAAGAAAGTTGCAAATTCCCGCTGCTTGGTGTATGATATTAAGATAAAATGGAAAGGCAGGTTGTCTGATGTTATTTACCCGGAAGGATTTAATACGCCTGATAGTCCCGCTCATCATTGAACAGATACTCGCCGTCACCATCGGCATGGCAGACACCATGATGGTTTCCAGCGTAGGTGAAGCGGCGGTTTCCGGCATTTCACTGGTTGATACCGTAAATATTCTTCTGATTAATGTATTTTCCGCTTTGGCGACCGGAGGCGCGGTGGTGTCTTCACAATACCTAGGCCGCAGCGACCAGCAAAACGCCTGCGTAGCCGCAAAACAACTTCTTTTATCTATCACTTTGCTTTCGGTCGGAATCATGGCGGTTGCCCTGATTTTCAACACGCCGATTATTAAGGTTGTATTTGGTAAAATCGATGCAGATGTCATGCAAAATGCAAGAATCTACTTCTACCTTTCCGCACTGTCATATCCCTTTCTTGCCATATTCAACGCTGGGGCGGCGCTGTTCCGGACTATGAACAACGCCAAAATATCGATGTTTACTTCTATATTGATGAATATAATCAACATCAGCGGCAACGCCCTGCTGATATTTGTATTTCAGATGGGTGTCACCGGCGCGGCATTGGCGTCTCTCGCTTCAAGAATGGCAGGTGCGGTAATCATGGTCCTGCTGCTGCGTAATTCAAGTAACCGGATATACATAGATACATTCAAAAAATGGCGGTTTGACGGGAAGATGATTAAAAGCATTTTGAGAATCGGCATTCCCAGCGGATTAGAAAACGGCATCTTCCAAGTCGGCAAAATATTGGTTCAGGGATTGATTGCTTCCTTCGGAACAATGGCAATCGCCGCCAACGCCGTGGCCAACAACTTTGCGGCAATAGAGGTGCTCCCCGGCTCCGCAATCGGCCTCGCACTGATAACAGTTGTAGGCCAATGTGTCGGTGCACAGGATTACGTGCAGGCAAAGCAGTACATCAAAAAACTGATGATGATAACCTATATCGCAATGGGCCTGTTAAACGGCATCGTACTTCTTTTGTTGAATCCACTCGTCGGTATCTACAGTCTTTCTCCGGAGACAGCCCAGCTGGCCAAACAGCTTCTGCTCTATCATACGATTTGCTGTACCGTCATCTGGCCAATGTCCTTTACCTTCCCCAACGCGCTCCGGGCCGCAAACGACGTGAAGTTTACCATGATTGTTTCCATCATCTCCATGTGGACCTTCCGCATCGGTATGAGCTATATTCTCGCGCGGGGTTTCCAGCTTGGTGTCCTCGGCGTCTGGATTGCAATGACCATCGACTGGGCCGTGCGCGCGTCGACGTTCCTCATCCGCTATCTGCGCGGGAAATGGCAGACGAAACAGCTGATATAAAACAATCAAAATAACGGTACATAAGTTTTCTAAGAATTAAAAAAGCAATCCGGCTGATTACAGAAGTAATAATCTGCCGGATTGCTTTTTGCTCTCTTGAGCCGTATATAACATGCTTTTGACTCCCAGACTGCACAAAACCTTGCGCTGTCTACTGCCTGAATATGTAGCAAAAACGCTGCAACTACAACCATATACAGAAAAAACTGCCATACAATCATAAAGGTACGTGCTAGCTGTTTTTGCCGTTTTTCTGCCGACTTTCCAGTTAAAGACGCCATTCATCGTTCCTTTTTCTGCGTCAGGAAACAACTTGCCCCTCCCGTTGCTTGCCCCGGCTTCACTGGAAACATGCAACGCATCCCGCCAATAGTATAATCAGTTTGTTTCCGGACGGGCAATCCCCTTTTGCCAGTTTCCTTTGAGATAAAAAATAACCGACAGAACCGAAGCCGCCGACCAGCCAACCGGCCACGAGGCCCAAATTCCTGTTTCTCCGAAATACCACGCAAACACGAAAGCAAGAACGGTCCGCAGGACCAAATCGGCAAACGTCGTTATTGTAAAATACACAGTTGCGCCAGCGCCGCGTAGCACGCTGTCCATAATCAATTTCACCAAAATGACAATGTAGAATGGCGAAACTATCCGTAAAAAGGTCATTCCAACTGCAACCGCCTGTTCGCTGGGGGTGCTCATAAACAAATAAACCATATGCCTGCTAAAAACAAAAAATGCGATAAAGAACGGCACGGCTACACAGACGCCCATCACCAGGCCGGCGCGAAGCCCCTGCCGGACTCGTTCCGGCTTCTGCGCCCCGATGTTTTGCGCCGTAAAGCTTGAAACGCCGTTTGACAGCGCGGAAAACGAGGTAATCGCAAACGTATTGAGTCTGACCGCCGCGCTGTATCCCGCAATGACGGCTGACCCATAACCGTTTATCAGCCACTGGATAAATAAATTTCCTACCGAAACAAAGCTCTGCTGCAAAATACTTGGCACAGCGATTTTACTAATGCGCCCCAGCATCGAAGCGGAAAACATCCGGATTTTCCCTTCCGTTTCAATCAAGCGGATTCTTTTTAACAAAAACAGCAGTGCCAGCAGCGACGCAACGCCCTGCGCAAGGAAAGTCGCCCATGCCACCCCCGCGACCCCCATCCGGAAACAGATAACAAATACCAGATCTAAAATGATGTTGCCCACAGAAGAGGCAATCAAAAATATCAGCGGCGTATTCGAATCACCCAATGCTGTAAAAATTCCCGTACAGATATTGTATAAAAACAGAAATACAAGCCCCAGAATATACACACCGAGATAGAGGGAAGCATCCGGAAAAATATTTTCCGGCGTTTTCAGCATCGTAATCAGTTTCCCACAAAAAACCGTACCGAAAACAGTAAAAATTACGCTCAAACACAATATGGAAAAGATGGATGTGAATACAGCCGTTTTCATCTCTTTATATTGTTTTGCACCAAAAAGCTGAGATATTACAACGGAACATCCAATATTCGATCCAATCCCAACCGCCATGAATATCATCGTTACCGGATAAGAAGCGCCGATTGCCGCCAACGCCTCTTCACTAACAAACTGCCCCGCTATTACGCTGTCCGCTATATTGTACATTTGCTGGAATGCGACGCTTAAAAGCATCGGGAGGGAAAATCTCCACAGAATGCCGCCCGGCTTTCCTTCTGTCATATCTTTAATCAAAACTTTTCCTTCCTAACTCTGGCATGTACTAACGTCCTCATTTGAACTGACCGATAGAATATGCCGTATGTATTTTTTCCTAGCGGCAGATGCCAAAATTATCTGCCGCCTGGAAAATGCGATATTGTTAATTATTCCCGCATGCCAAAACTGCAAAATAGTTTTGCCGCGCCGTTTTATTTCGCGATATGATTGACCCTATAGCTGCCGTTTATAAAACAACAGACGCCAGAGGTTATCGCATAGGCTGCAAAAAAGCACGTCATACAGGCGGACCGGCTCCAAACCATAGCCGGTCGTTTGGTTTTACATATCCGTTTCTGAAAAACTGCCTTTTTTATATTCTTCCAGCAGTTGCTCCAAATCTTCAATTTGTTCTTTGAGTTCCCTGCCGATATCCGTATCCGCCACCAGCATCCGCTGGACTGTCTTTTCCACGACAACTGTTGTGGAATGGATATCCAGCTCCTCCTCAATCGCCTTCGCTGTGGACGAAAACGGCTGATGGGAGGTCAGAAGCATCCCGTAGGAATTGTAAATCAACGTATAGCCCGCGATTCCAGTTTTGGCCTGATAAGCCTTTGACAGGCCGCCGTCAATAATGAATACCTTGCCGCCGGCCTTAATCGGCGTTTCGCCGTTTTTGTATTCCACCGGAACATGGCCGTTCATAATATGTCCTGTTTCCGGATTTAACCCAAACTCCTTTAAAATCTGGGTTGCCAGCTTTTCATCATCCAGCATGGAATAGTAAATGTTTTTTGTTTCTTTTGAAAGACTCTTATCTTCCAGCAGATAGTTTTCAAAGCTGGCCATCTTATTTTTCCCAAACAGGGGCGACGTGCTGCCGCACCAGAGATACCACATGAAGTCCAAACATTTTTGTTTTTCGCGGTTCGATTCAGGAAGAAAATAGCCTCTCCGCATCATGCTGTCCGCGTAATCCAGAAGCGCCCTCCCGCTGACTTCTTCCCTGCCGGTGTCAAAACTTTTAAATGTCCCGTCCGCATTCACAGGAATACAGCCGTGATACAGCAAGTTTCCATTGAAAATCTTATACATGCTGCCCTTCGAATATAAAAAACGCACATGCTTCTGGAGCCTGCCGCTGTGGGAAAAATTCGTTTTAAGCCGCTCCATGACCTCGCGTTCCTCAGTCGTCAGCTGATAAGGATTTTTCGGATCCACCGTTGGAAATTTCGCATCCAATAGCGGATATTCTTTCCCTTCAATCGTGACTGTTCCAGCTTTATAGTCAATCTGGCTTAGCAACAGACGGTCATCCATTTTATAATTCGGATTACGGGAAATCACAAGGCTTTCCAATTTGATTTCTATGACGGCAATCGCCTTATGGATTTTTGCGATAATCTCCAAATCCTTTTCCGAATCGGCCCCATAATTGTATACCGGCTGGAAGCAGCTGCATGCGTCGTCCCCATAAATATTAAGCGCAAAAGTAACCAGCGGGCGCAGGCTAATGCCGTAACCATCCTCAATCGTGCTGAGCGTATTATACCGTGCCGCATTGCGCAGCACTGTCGCAATGCAGGCCAGGCTTCCCGCGGCAGCCCCCATCCATACTGCGTCATGGTTGCCCCATTGAATGTCGACGCAGTGGTGGTGCATCAGCGTATCCATAATCACATCCGCGCCAGGCCCCCGGTCAAAAATATCACCGATGATATGCAGCCGGTCCACCGCAAGCCGCTGTATCAGATGGGACAGTTCAATAATAAACGCGTCTGCCCGTTCCGTTTTAATGATGGTAGAGATGATGCCTGCATAGTATTGCTGCTTATTGTGAAAATCGTTATGTTCATGCAAAAGCTCTTCAATGATATATTCAAAGTCCTTCGGCAGGGCTTTCCGAACTTTCGAGCGTGTGTATTTGGACGCGACGACACGGCAGATGTCTACCAGCCGGTAAAGTGTGATTTTATACCAGTCCTGGAGATTGGTAACCTCTTTTTTTATAATCTGGAGTTTTTCCTCCGGATAATAAATCAGCGTCGCAAGACTCCTCCGCTCCGCATGCGTCAAGGCGGTGCCGAACTGCTCGTCAATCTTTTTCTTAATAACGCCAGATCCATTTTTTAAAATGTGGTGAAACGCTTCGTTTTCGCCGTGCAAATCGCTCAAAAAATGCTCTGTTCCCTTTGGGAGATTCAAAATTGCGTTCAGATTTATAATTTCAGAACTGGCTGCCTGCACATTTGGATATTGCCTCGACAGCAGCTTTAAAAACTTTTGATTTCTAGATGCCATATTCGCTATCATTGCCTTTCTGCCCACAAGTTCACCTGTGCTTACAGCCCGTCCGTGAGCAGGACAAGGCTCGCATAATCATAGCCGCAGGAGAATAACAGCTAAACCTGCCAACTGATTTCCATCCCCATCAACCGGCCATTGTTATTATACTCCTTCGATTCGCTCCGGTCAATAAAATTCTCAAATTCACCGGCGTTCCCTTCCGCACAAAAAATACTAAGCGGAAGCTACATATATATTATTCCCATTTATCATGCCGATAACAGATTGTCTGCGATTTAATACTATTCTTTTTGTTCCACCAATAATCCGCCGTTTTCCGTCTTTTCAGATAACTGCCATCCAAACGCTTCACACAGCTTGTCCGCCCGAATATAAACCTTCCCATATTCTGCCACGCAGTAAGGCTCTAGTTTCAATTCTCCGGTTATATTTCCGCCAAACAACAACTTCTCCTGATTATAAAAAATAAAATGGGTTCCCTTCCATTCCAATTCTGTCTGACCCGCGCTCCACTTCGCACTTCCTCCGGCAGCCTCCACCAGTGGAACAAGTGGAAAATAGTACGCCCCATCACGCATTAGGGACGGGTAGGTTACCCGATGCTTTTCGAAATAAATTGGCCGTTCTTTTTCGCTGACATAAAATACTTGCGCTTTTTCCGGCAGCCCATAATATTCGTAAGCGTATTTCTGAAAAAACCCATCCTCATACAGCATGGTATACGCGTAGGGATACTGAACATCGACGTTCACTTCAGCCCAACCATTTGTATCATACTGACTGATGCTGGTCAGGCTTTCCCGAATTACCTGGTGATTGTGATAGTAACCCTGCAAAGTCGGCGTAAAAGCCAAAAGTCCCAAGACTGTCAAAATAGTAAAGCTCCAAAAGCAGGAACGCGTCTCTATATAGTTTTCCGCAAGGCGCATCCCCACTGCGGCAATGCTGCAAATCAATAACAGCGCCGCCGGAAATACCGTGCGCAGCACAGGTCCCGGCACAAACAGCATGATGGCAAGCGTCCCCAGCATAGCCAGCAGATAAAAGGACACATTACAATACCGCTCCGAACGAAAAAAAGCAATGGTACACACTGCTAGATAGGCAACTGCACAAAGCATCAAAATAGAATAGGGAATTTGCTCCTTTGGATACGCCATCTGACAAAATAAAATAACTGCGGCAACGCCAAATCCGCTATATAAAAGCTTTGGCAGCGATTTATCAAACAGCGGCAACAGTCCTGCAAGAACAAAAAACAGGCTCAGATACCACCCGAAGCCCTCCCGCCCCAGAACCA
>CABSKZ010000141.1 GCA_902478395.1 uncultured Eubacteriales bacterium
CAATACGATAACAGCCGCTTTTTTGCCAAGCGTACGAAGCGTGTTTGTTGCCCCCGCATTTCCGCTTCCTTTGGTCCTGATATCGACTCCCATACATTTTCCTACGATTACAGACGTGTTGATACTCCCCAGAAGATAGCCCATTAACAGGCATCCCAATAACAATACGTAAAACATAGCCCCCTCCAATGTTTACAAAAATTATTCTCTGCTGCCTTTGTCCTCGCCGCGTTCCCGGACCACAAACCGTACCGGTGTCCCCTCCAGTCCGAAAACGCTTCGAATCTGGTTTTCCAGATACCGCAAATAGGAAAAGTGCATCAGTTCCTTGTTGTTCACAAACACAACGAACGTTGGCGGCTTTGTCCCCGCCTGCGTCATATAATAAATTTTCAGCCGTTTACCCTTGTCAGACGGCGGCTGCACCTTCATGGTCGCTTCATTTAAGACGTCATTTAACATGCCTGTTTTAATCCGCATCGCGTTCTGTTCACTGACAAACCGCGCCAGTTCAAACAGCTTGGGAATCCGTTGTCCAGTCAGGGCTGAAATAAACACCACAGGTGCATATTGCATGAAGGAAAGCTCATCCAGCACATCAAGCCGGAATTGCTTCATGGTGTTGGTATCCTTCTCTATCAGATCCCACTTGTTCACCGCGATAACGGAAGCCTTCCCCTGCTCATGCGCATATCCGGCAATTTTCGAATCCTGTTCCGAAACACCCTGGGATGCGTCAATCACAATCACACACACGTCGCAGCGGTCAATCGCCGCTAAAGAGCGGATGACACTGTATCGCTCCACGCCTTCGTCTACCTTGCCGCGCTTGCGCATACCGGCCGTGTCAATCAGGGTATAGGTGACGCCGTCTTTCACAAATTCCGTATCGATAGCATCACGAGTCGTCCCTGCTATGTCACTGACTATGACGCGTTCTTCCCCCAAAATTTTATTGATTAAAGAAGATTTCCCCGCGTTTGGTTTTCCAACCACCGCAATCCGAAGGGTTTCCCCCTCTTCTTCGCTATCTGTGTTCTCTGGCAGCAGTGCGCATACCTCGTCCAGCAAATCCCCAACGCCAAGCCCGTGAACCGCTGAAATTGGCATTGGGTCACCGATGCCCAGATTATAGAACTCATAGAGCTCCGGCGGAATCGTCCGCATATTGTCAACCTTGTTGACCGCCAGAACAACCGGTTTCCCAGATTTCATCAGCATTGCCGCCACATCCATGTCTGTGGCCAGCACACCGTCTGCAAGATTCGTCAGCAAGATGATGACATCCGCATGGTCTATCGCCATTTCCGCCTGCATCCGCATTCCGGACAGGATAACATCATCATTTTTCGGTTCAATTCCTCCGGTATCAATCATTAAAAATTCACGTCCGGCCCATTCCGCCTCCATATAGATTCTGTCCCGCGTGACCCCCGGCGTATCATCCACAATGGAAACCCGTTCCCCAACAATTTTATTAAACAACGTGGACTTTCCCACATTTGGCCGTCCAACAATTGCAACTGCCGCTTTTCCCATATACAAACCTCGCTTTATCTTCTGTCAAACCGTCAAGCCCAGCGCCTTCTGCAAAAAATCATATCCGTCGTTATCGACGGGAACAATTTTTGTGTTCAGTGCGCGTTCCGCCTCTTCTACCGTAATATCGTCGAGAAAAACTGGTTCATCCGCCTTGAGCATACACTTTGTAATCAACAGGCGGTCAAACTGTTTTCCCCGCAGCTGTGCAATCAAATCCGCGCCACAAAGCAAGCCGGAAACCGTCACCTTCTCCCCAAAGAAATGATTGACAATTTTATAAACCTTAATATCGATCTTATTATACCTCATTTTAATGGATTGTACCAGCCCATTTATAAAATTATATGCCAACACGCCTGTAGCAATACCGATTTTTATATTTCCAGGAGATTCTGTATTGGAAGCAAGCGCTTCGTCAAACTCCTCCCGCATGCTTGCAATCAGCCCTACACCGTTTTCAATCTGCGGAAAATCCTCATAGCATTCCGCATTTGGCACCGGCTGGTTTCCCACAATATAAAACTCATCACTCAAATATACGAGCCTAGAGCCTTTGTCCGCCAGCAGCTTGTCCTGCCAGGCTTCAACCTGGCGAATGACTTCCCGGCAGTCCTCCTGTTTGAATTCCTCTAAAGGATACAAGCCATCGCGGTATTTGGTAAGGCCGACTGGAACGACCGAGATACTCTGCATCATCGGAAAATATGCACTACACTCGCTGATGGTGCGATCAAGCTCCGCCCCGTCGTTAATCCCCTTGCACAGTACAATCTGCATATTCATACGGATACAATTATCAAAAAGCAGCCTGATGTAGTCCATCACGCGGTCCGCATTGCGGTTATGCAGCATTTTTTTTCTCAGTTCCATATTGGTTGTATGAATAGAGATGTTAACAGGAGAAATCCGGTAGCGAATCAGCCGTTCAATATCCTCCCGTTTCATATTCGTCAGCGTAACATAGTTTCCATATAAAAAGGATAGGCGTGAATCATCGTCCTTGAAATACAAGGATTCCCGCATATTCGGGGGAAGCTGGTCGATAAAGCAGAAAACACACTTGTTCGCACAGCTTTTCGGACTGTCAAACAGCATATTCTTGAAATTGATTCCCAAATCCTCCATATCTTCATTGAAAATTTCAAATTCATAGATTTCCCCATTGCTTTTTTGAACCGTCAATACGATTTCCTCATTAGCAGCCAGGAACTGGTAGTCAAGATAATCTACAATATCCGTTCCATTAATTCGGCACACTACGTCGCCTTTCTCAATCCCAAGGTCGCCTGCAATACTGTCGGGGTCTACACTGTCCACCACCGCCCGGTATTTCATCCGCCTTCACCTCCCGCCTATTTCTTGAATACAAAAATAGAGAAGGGCCATTGCTCCTTCTCTATTTTAATAAGCAATCCAATATTACGCCTGCGCTTCTTTTACAACTTCTTTACCGTTGTAGTAACCACAAGCCTTACATACTCTATGAGGCATTTTATACTCGCCGCACCGCGGACAGCTTACCATGCCCGGAATTGCCAGTTTCCAGTTTGCGCGTCTTTTGTCACGTCTGGCCTTTGAGGTTTTTCTCTTAGGTACTGCCATCTTGCTACACCCCCTACTTTTCTTCCAACAATTTTTTGAGTCCCGCCATCCTGGGGTCAATTTCATCCTGCTCACAGTGGCAGACCGTCGTATTCAGGTCGGCACCGCAGACCGGACAAAGTCCCTTGCAGTCCTCTTTACATAAATATCTGAAAGATAAATTAACTAAAATATTGCTTTCAATAATCTCTGACAGGTCAATGGTATGCCCTTCAAACAGGACAACCGCGTCCCGGTCCGACACCCCGTCCATACTGCTAACGAGTGTTTCAGAAAAGTCAATATCAAACTCCCTGACCAGTTCCTTCATACATCTGGCGCACGGAACCCGAAAGGTGCCGCTTACATTTGCCTCAAGTTCCAGAACATCTCCAACGTTGGTAATTGTTCCTTTTACATACACATCGTCGTTAAAAACCGGTTCTCCTTCAGGCAAGGTTGTGTTTGGAAAATCCACTTTTGAATCCAGTATGACAGACGCGCCCTCTGTTTTTAAAATAGCGGAAACATCACATAACAATATAATCACTCCCAAACAACGCACTATACATTATATCTTGTTGCAATCAGCTTGTCAAGACATTTTTTCCTGAATCAGAAAGATTTTAAATCTTTCACCGGTCGACAGGCTGCTAAATTTACATTAGGCCCTCATTTTATAAAACAAATAAATCACAGGCATTCATTTGCCAGCTTCCTTGCAAGATCAAACGCGAATATCAATTCCTCTATTGAGCAATGCTCCTGTACAAAATGGGTTGTGCAGCAAATCCAGCGCTTTCCCTTTAATATGCTGAACACCCTGCGGATTTCCCGTTCTAACCGCTCAAGATCTTCGAACCCCAGTGCAGATTGTACACAGATGCCGCCGAGTATTCCCAGTTTATCCTGATATTTATCCAGATACAGGGAATATGGCATGTTTGCGTTCTCCTGCCAGGGATGAATAAAATCGTATCCAATCTCTACAATACTGTCCAGCGCTGAGGCGATACAGCCATCACTGTGCAGACTCAGCAGTACGCCGTCATGCTTTTTCACGTTTTCCGCCATCTGTTTATGATAGGGAAAAATCAATTCGCGAAACATATCGTAGCTGAACATCAGCGAGTTTTGCGAGCCCCAATCGTCTGACACGTGTATACCGTCCACACCCAGCTCCATCATGTGGTTGGCAACTTGCTTGTTCCACTCTACCTGCCGCTCGTACACCGCTTTCAGTTCGTCCGGATACAGCGCCAAATACATGAGATGATTTTCAATTCCAAACGGCCCATTCAAGCACTCGAAAATCCCTTCAGATTGGATATAGCAGTATCGATTTCTCTCCCGATGGTGCTTCAATGCAACAATCACATTCTGATAGTCTTCCATCCGGTTCGGATCCTCCATTGGAAGTTCCAGCAACACCTCCGGCGTAATTTCTATTCCGGACCTGCGCAGCTCCGCCAACTTGTCGTTGTTATATGGTCTTGGTCCCCCGAAAATATGTGCCATATCAAATTCGTAGTGGTCCTCAAAATTTTCAACAGACCCAAATCTCTCCGAAATCTGCTGTTCCAGATTTGCACGCACCCAGCCATACAACGGCGTACGCCCCGGGTTTTCCCCTTTTATAGTCTTTATTACTAGTTCTTTTGATGTCATTGTCCCACTTTCCCTTCATTATACTTGCTATTTATTATAGCATGGGCTATAATAAGAAAAAATGGTTTGTCTCATCATCTGTGAGGGGGTATTTTACCATGCGTCCACAATACGACAACGGCGCATTTCTTTTTTCCGAAAGCGAAATTTATCTAAACCGTGTTCCCGTCATTGGAGCAGGTGCTTACCACGCCCATAATTTTATTGAAATTGCCTTTGTTGAAAGCGGCCGCGGACTGCATATTATTAACGGAAATAAGTTTCCGGTAACCGCGGGGGATATTGCCATCATCGATTATGATATCCCACACAAATTTATTAGCCTTGAGAATGAGACGCTCTGGATTTGCAACTGTGTATTTCAGCTTTCATTTCTGGATAAAACCCTGGAAAACAGCCGCAGCTTCCAGGATTATATTCAATTCTCCAACGAAGAATTGAATGGCTATAAATGCCTTCATACAAATGAGCATTATACCATTGCAAGCCTGTATGAAAACATGCTGATGGAGTTTAATTACAAAAAGTTGGGATATCAGAACATGCTTCGCGGATATTTACTGGAACTGTTGGTATTCCTGCTCCGGGCGGACGCTCAACTCTCCAGCAGGCACGACCCGGCGATCGAACGTGCAGCCACCTATATTATTAAGCACTATAATAAGCCCATAGAAATAGACCGTCTAGCCAAAAACGCTTTTTTGAGCAAAACGCAATTCTGCCGCAGATTCAAGCAATCTACTGGGATGACTGTAACCCATTTTTTACAAAAGGTGCGTGTAGATCAAGCGTGCCGGCTTCTGGTCACCACCGAACGGAAGGTTCTTGATATCGCCGAAGCGGTTGGTTACAAGGATAGCAAGCATTTTTATGAGGTCTTTCACCGTTTCACAGGAAGGCGGCCGTCCGATTTCCGAAAGTACTGAACAAAGGAGCCACTCCTGGTTTGAGTGGCTCTTTGTTTTCTTTAGATTAATTTTTAATCGTTCGAAATCGCAACTGCATGGGCAATACTGGCAATACTCTCACCCTGCTGGACAATCATCGTACTCATCAGAGCCCCGGTTGCCATAAAAAGAACGTTGTTCAGCACCTTTTGCTGCATCTGCGGATAAATATGACCACAGAAGGTCAAGCCGGAACACGCGCAGCCACTGCCGCCCGCGTGAGTATCCTGTTTTTCGTTATCGAATATAATCAGACCGCAGTCATTATAATTCTGTGTGAGGTCATATCCTCGTTCCTGCATCATATCTATTAGGATATCGTGGCCAATCTGGCCAAGGTCGCCGGTCACAATCAGATCATAGTCTGAGGGCTGCTTTCCGGTATCCTGAAAATGGGTATACAATGTGTCCACAGCCGCGGGGGCCATCGCCGCGCCCATATTATTCGCGTCTGTAATTCCCCGGTCTACAATTTTTCCCGTCGTGACTGCTTTCACCTTCGGCCCGTTCCCCTGGTTAGATAAAATGGCGCACCCGGAGCCTGTCACAGTCCACTGCGCACTGGGCGGTCGCTGCCCGCCGTATTCAAGAGGAAACCGGAACTGCCGTTCCGCGGAACAGAAATGACTCGAAGTAATGGCCCCACAGGTATTTGCGAATCCGCCATCTATCGTCATGGCAGCCAGACTCATAGTAAGCGCCATTGTAGAGCATGCTCCATACACACCAATAAACGGGATTTCAAGCGGTCTTAGGCCATAGTTTGTGCTGGTACACTGGTTAATTAAATCTCCGCCGAAAATATAATCCAATGTACTGGGGGGAATGTTGCATTTTTTCAGCGCTGTAACCGCAGCCCTCTGGATAAATTTACTCTCTGCCTTTTCCCAGCTATCCTCTCCCCACATGGCATCTGCCACGATTTCGTCAAAACAGTTGCCTATTGGCCCCTGCCCTTCTTTTTCTCCGGCGATTGCCGCAGTGCCGATGATAATAGGCGGGTTTTCAAAATGAACGGTTTGTTTTCCCAGCCGTTTTATTTTTCTCATTCCAACACAGCCTTTCTATTCTTTACTGAAGATCGATCGAACAAAATACAAGCTACTTTATATTTGGATTAAGTAGATAATACTACTTTTTAGTATGCTGCCAAAATTCACTTTTTATACTGATATCGTCTGTGTACGTTTTTTAATGATGAAAACTTGCTGTTTTTATTCGTTGTTATGTAGCGTTGTATATGGTAGTTCTGGCAGTAATCGATAATCAATCTCCTGGCATGGTGCAAAATTATATCAAAACCTTCGAATTTGTGGTATAATATAAACACTTAGTGAATCCGAGTGAAGCGAAGGATGAACTT
>CABSKZ010000142.1 GCA_902478395.1 uncultured Eubacteriales bacterium
AAACACAAGTTTGTATTTCTGAAATGTGCTGTATGGCAACTAATGTGGAGTCAGCATACAAATAAATGAACGCGCCGAAGGTATCACCTATTTTTTGAACAGTCTGACATTTCTTTTTTGAATCAATCTGTTATTTCGTAATTTTTCCCGAATGGTATTTTTCCAAATATGATATTCCACCGATTCTCTAATGCCAAAGTGAAAACCGTTTTTATGTCTTTTCCTTACAGCTATCATATAGCTATCACAAAAGCGCTTTATAATAAGGGCAAAGGAAGGGAGGGAACGTGATGGCAATCGAAGTATTTAACCGGTATGAGAAAAAATTTCTTCTAGATACCGGCACATACAGCCAGGTACTTGACATTCTAGAGCAACATATGGAACTGGACCGATACAACCGGGAACAGCCTTATTATACCATCAGCAATATATATTATGATACAGAGGATGATGAACTGATTCGTAAATCCATTGAAAAGCCGCAGTATAAAGAAAAATTGAGACTGCGCGCTTACGATGTACCGTCCGGGGACGATTTGGTTTTCCTTGAAATTAAGAAAAAGGTAAAAGGCCTTGTTAATAAAAGGAGGACGGCGATAACGTTGGAGGAAGCACAGCAGTTTGCCGAGACCGGGAAGCTGCCGGTGCGGAAGGAGTATATGAACTGGCAGGTGATGCAGGAGATTGCATATCTGCTTAACAGGCACCGACTGATTCCACGCCTGTATCTGGCCTATGACCGTCGGGCCTATTTTGGCATCGGACACAGTGACCTGCGCATTTCTTTCGACACGAACATCCGCACCCGCCGGGAGGATTTAGATTTAGCGTTGGGGGACTGCGGCAAAAGGTTGCTGGGAGCGGACACATGGCTGATGGAAGTAAAGGCGGAAAAAACGGTTCCGGTCTGGTTATCCCATATGCTGAGTGAGCTGCACATCTTCAGCACGAATTTTTCAAAATATGGGACGGAATATAAAGCATATTTGAACAAAAAACAGAACGGGGAGGAGATTACATGCTTGACTTCTTATGGAGTACAGGTGCTGACAGCGAGCTTACCGTTACAAGCGCGCTGATTACGATTTTCGTAGCATTTTTACTGGGGCTGCTTATCAGCTTTACCTATATCAAAACCTATCAAAAAGGCAACCATTCACAGAGTTTTGTTTTGACGATTATCATGGTTCCGGCCATCATTGCAATTATCATTTTGCTGGTTGGTTCCAACGTAGCAAGGGCGTTCAGTTTGGCGGGAGCATTTTCCATTATCCGTTTCCGAAGCGCGCCGGGCGATCCGAAGGATATTACCTACATCTTTTTTGCGATGGCCGCCGGGCTTGCGTGCGGCGTCGGTTTAATCGGCTATGCGGCATTGTTTGCAGTGGTGTTGTGCCTGTTTATGTTCCTGCTGTCCGCAGTAAATTTCGGTAAAGTAAAAAAGGCCAGAAAGCTGCTGAAAATTACGATTCCGGAGGATTTAAACTACAAAGGAGCATTTGACGATGTTTTTGAAAAATACACACAAAGCTATGAGCTTGAGCGGGTAAAAACAGTAAACCTCGGAACGCTGTATGAGCTGGACTACAATCTGGTGACGAAAGCCGATATGGATGAAAAAGAATTTTTAGACCTTTTGCGGTGCAGAAACGGAAATTTAAACATTACGCTTACCATGGGCGTAAATGACAACCAATTTTAAAGGAGGTTCAATATGAAACGGAGACTGACAATTTTTATCGCCCTGTGCTTATCTGTGTGTATGCTGGCAACCTGCGGCGCGGCAAATTCCCAGTCAACAGAGGAAAGCACAGCGGAAACGTATGAGGATTTATTCCAAAAGGACAACGTAATAGACATTCACATCGACATTGCCAGCGAGGATTGGCAGAGCATGTGCGACAATCCGGAACTACAGGAATTTAAGAGCGCGGACGTTACGGTGGACGGTATCAAGGTGGAAAATGTTGGTGTGCGCACAAAAGGAAATTCCAGTCTGAATTCCGGGAAGGGAACCGGGCGCTACAGCCTGAAAATCAAGCTGGACAAATATGAAAAGAAGCAGACCTTGCTGGGGCTGGACGAGTTTGTTGTAAACAATATGTTTGCCGACCCATCCTATCTGCGGGAATACCTCAGCTATGAGGCAATGAAAGAAATCGGGCTTGCGTCTTCGCTGACCAGCTTTGCAAATATCTACATCAACGGAGAACTGCTCGGGACGTATCTATGTGTAGAATCGGTCGATAACTCGTTTTTGGAAAGAAATTTCGGCAATGACGACGGCACACTCTATAAAGCGGAGATGAACTCCAGTCTTGTCTATCAGGAAGGCAGCGACTACGCGACGCTGGAGACCAAAATTGGAGATGAAACCGACCGTTCTGGCCTGGAGCATATGATTCAGGTTCTCAATGAAATGCCGGACGGTGAAAAAGGGGATATTGAGAGCGTGCTGGATGTAGACAGTGCGTTGAAATATATTGCAATCAACACTGTTTTAGGCAACTATGACAGCTATAACGGCAATATGCTGCAAAACTATTACCTCTACGAACAGGAAGGAAAAATGACTGTCATTCCGTGGGATTACAATATGTCTTTTGGCGGGTATCAGGGAAGCGGAAGTTCCGCGAAAACTATCCCGATTGATGAACCGGTGTTTAACGTCAGCATGGAGAAGACGCCTATGATAACCAATCTCCTTGAGGTAGAGGAATATAAGGAACGGTATTATAGCTATATCCAGGAGCTTCTGGATTATCTGGAAGGCTTTGAGGAACGCGTCAGCGGGCTTGCGGAGCTGCTGAAACCGTATGTGGAAGCTGACCCAACAAAATTTACGACGTTGGAAAAGTTTGAAGCGGCTGTCACCTATAATGAAAACGAGGAAAGTGAAGGTGAAATGCCCGGAGCGACGGGAGGTCAGCCGCCGCAGACGGATGGCCAGATGACCCCGCCAGATGGACAGCAGGGCGGCAATACTCCGGGAAATATGCAGGGAGGTAATCCACCGCAGCAGCCGGACGGGAACGCCGGACAGCGAATGGAGCCGCCGCAGAAGCCGGAGGACGGAGCAGTGCCTCCTGATATGCCGCAACCAGATGAAAACGGACAACAAACACCGCAGTTTGACGGCGGACGTGGACAAGGCGGACGCGGAGCCGGCGGAATGGGAGGCGGAGGCATGACGGCAAACGGTTCTATTGTGAATTTCATCAGAGATCGTGTTGAAAATATTCAAAAGCAATTTTCCGGCGAACTCGAAAAAACGGGGAATACGACTATGAACAACAGTGGAATGGGCGGAGGGCGCGGCCCGGGTGGAGACCGGGGCCAGCGTGGGCAGACACAGAAAATTTCAGTTGTTCTAAATGGCTGCGAGGTGCAGTTTGACCAAAGCCCAGTTATTGAAAATTCCAGGACGATGGTTCCGTTCAGAGCAATTTTTGAGGCGCTCGGCGCGTCAATAGAGTGGGATGAAACCACAAAAACCGTCACGGCGCAAAAGGATGGAACCGTAATAACCCTGACGATTGATTCCGATTATGCATATCAGAACGGGGAAGCGGTGGAACTGGACGCTCCCGCAAAAATTATTGGCGACCGTACGCTGGTGCCAGTCAGATTCGTTGCAGAAAGCCTCGGCCTTTCCGTAGGATGGGATGAAACCACCCGCACAGTAACGCTCTCCTGATATATCTTCATATAAAACTCTCTTTCCAAAACAGTCGTTGGTTGGCTGTGGAGGAGAAGAAGCCCGCCGGATTCCGGCGGGCTTCTTTCGTGCTTCTATCTGGCAGGACGTATCAGCTAAAACCGAAATCTAGCATTGTTGTGGACAAACGAAGGAATGGTATATTGATAACTAGATTAAAAATAACGCCCCATTCAACCCTTAAATGAAGCGTGGAACAGAAGAAGTAAGCCCAAGATAAATTGGGGGATTTGCAGCGGAATGGCACCTATGCTTTCCCTTTGGGATGGATGGCATCGCTGCAAGAATAGTAAAGCCTTCAAAAAAAATAAAACCTGCTAAGGCAGGCTTCAACGAAAAGCGTACCGGCTTCTCCGGTACGCCCGCCGCCGGAAGGGCGGCGTTTTTCTCCAAAACGGGAGATTTGTGATTTGAAGAAATGAACGTTTGGTTATATGAATAAAGAGTACATATCAATCACCGAAGGCAACTTTTCTTTTATAAATTCATCATGGTTTTGCCTTGACCCGCAACAGCCGCAAAATCGCGGTTAAATTCTTCGATTGCAAGTGAGGTGATCTGATGCTTGATTAACTGTTCCAACACCTTAGGAGCAGCCGTAATCGCACCGATTCCATGTTCGCAGAGGCACAGAACCTGCTGGGTGTTTTTAAAGCTGGCTGCCAGCACGTCAGTGGCATATCCCTGACTTTTGAGCATGGCATGGATATTTTTTGCAACGTCAACGCCGTCAAAACCGATGTTGTCAAGACGGTTGACGTATGGGGCGACAAAAGAAGCGCCTGCTTTTGCGGCTATTAAGCCCTGCATAGCAGTATAAATCGCAGTAGCAGTAATGTTTGCCCCTTTTTTCTTCAACAGCTTCATGGCTTTGATTCCTTGATCGAAAACCGGGATCTTAATATAGGTATCATATCCAAGCTCTTGCTGAATGAATTCCGCTTCCTTTACAATTTCCTCTGCCGTCGTGGAGACCGTTTGAACGTGAAGCTGCGCCTCATGTGGGAGAAATGCACGGATTTCCCGCAGACACTCCAAAGGATTTTTATGTTCGGCTTTTAAAATGGTTGGGTTCGTCGTGACGCCGTCAACCGGAAGCAGGTCGTAAATCCGTTTGATATCCTCCAAATTTGCGGTGTCAATCAGCATAAACATAATGTGTACCTCACCTTTCATTATTATTTGCAATTCTCTTTACACGAATATCATACGCTCTTTTGTGAAATTTGTCAATAAATCAAATGAAAAATCAGCGTTTTGCACAAAATCATGTTATTTTTTCACATTATATCCAGACACATTGTTATCAATTTAACAAACAAACATGGAAAAATTCCATAGGGAAAGGCCTCCGAAACAATTTTTTGTCCCAGAGGCCCTTGATATGAAAAGAGAGAGAGTAGGTTAATTTGGTTTTTCTTCGCCGAGTACGACATTGACAGTTTGTTTGCTTTCATTATTTCTCATGACTGTTAATTGAATCGTTTCGCCGGATTTATGGCTGTCGCGTATTTCGTTCAGTTCATCCAATGTTTTGATGGTTTTGCCATCTGCCGCAACGATTACGTCGCCAACCTGAAGTCCTGCTTTTTCTGCACCGCTGCCTTCATTTACCTGTACCACATAAACACCTTCCACCAAGCCATAGCGTCTAGCTGTGGCGGAATTAATTTCACGGGATGCGATTCCGATAACCGGGCGCCCTTTGACATAACCGTGGTCCATCAGCTCTTCGATAATCGTCATCGCATCGTCAATCGGGATTGCAAAGCCCATGCCTTCCAATTCGGAAGAACTGATTTTTACGCTGTTGATGCCGATTACCTGCCCTTTGTCATTCAGCAGGGCTCCGCCAGAATTACCCGGATTAATGGCCGCATCTGTCTGAATTAAAGTATATTGCCGTCCTTCAATCGAAATGCTGCGGTTCAGCGCACTGATAACACCGGCGGTTACAGAGCCTGCAAATTCCTGTCCCAGCGGGTTTCCGATGGCGACCGCAAGTTCGCCGACCTGCAAATCTGCAGAACTTCCGATTTCAGCGGTTGGCAGTCCGCTTGCGTTGACCTTAATCACTGCGAGGTCTGTTTTGGTATCCTGCCCGACAATTGTAGCGCTGTATTCCTCGTTGGTGCTGGTTATGACCGTTACGCTGTCCGCTCCTTCAATGACATGGCTGTTTGTTATGATGTAACCGTCGGAACGGATGATAATACCGGACCCGCTGCCTGTCTGCTCAGTGGACTGTCCCCAGTAATTCACACTCTGCTGCTTGTTTATGATACCGACAACCGCCGGTCCCGCTTTTTTCGCAATATCCACGATGGATAAGCCGTCTTCGGAAGTCGCCGCAGTTAGAACCGGGGAATGGTTTGTGGTATTGGAAGCAGAGACGGATGAGGTCGTCTGTTGAGCCTGAGGCGTCTGCTGCCCGGAAAAGGCAAGGGCGGAACCAAAAATAATTGCTCCGGCGAACATGCCACACACTGCGGTTGCTGTATACTTCCAGAGATTCGTGTGCCTGCCTATTTTTTTCTGGCGCGCCTTTCTCCGGTTGAAAACCGGCTTGCCGCCGTTTCCGGCAAAATCGTAATCACCGTTATAGATTTTGACATCCTCCTCGTTGTCCACAAAGAATACACCATCTTTTTTCTCTAACATGAGATTCAACCTCCTTATATTAATCCTATAATTTGTTTTGTTATTGCAGGGGAAAGCCCCTGATTTCTTTTACAAATAAAGAATAGCATAGAAATGTGTAGAGCTTATGTAGAGTGTATGAATTTATTGTGAAAATCCGGATAATAATTTGTGAACAACGGATGAAAGAACCGGAACCGACATGAGAAGGGGATTGGCACTGATGTATTTTAGACGGTATATTCTAATACTTTTACAAGTCTTAAAAAACATTCTCTATAATTATTAATACAAAAATTTTCTTATCTGTCTAACATTGATTTGTTTCTTTATTGAATTTCCGAATGAAAGGAACGATTAATCATTTTTATTAAAAAAATGATTGACAAGTTTGGTCTATTGTGATAGACTAAAACTAATCTATAATTATAGACCTTGAAAGGGCGTGTTGCAATGGAACAATTAAAATTATGTGTGAGCGATTATAAGTTTATGTGTATTGTGTGGGATAATGAGCCGATACAATCGGGCGAACTTGTAAAAAAATGTTTGCAGATGTTAGGATGGAAAAAATCAACGACCTATACTATGGTAAAAAAACTTTCGGAAAAAGGATATTTGCAAAATAAAAACAGCATTGTAAAATCGCTTATTCCAAAACAAGAGGTGCAGGCTTTTGAAAGCGAATATGTTATTAATCATACTTT
>CABSKZ010000143.1 GCA_902478395.1 uncultured Eubacteriales bacterium
GAACGGCGAATTCATTGCCATGATTTCTGACTCCATCCGTCTGAAGATGAAAAACGTCAGCTAGAGGAAGATGGGGATGCCAGCTTTTAAGGGGCTCCGTGCGAAAACGGATTTTAACCTAGTTTGGATTGCTTTGGCAATAAAATAATATTGTTGTGGTGAAAAATTGTTGTGGTAAAACGGAAGTTCATACAGGGCCGCGCTTCTCCCCCTTACGCGTCCCTGTATGGACTTTTGTTTTTTGCCGGCTAAGATTTGGCCGCCTTCTGCGCCGAAGAAAGGAAACCTTTTTTGAGTCTTGTGATACTCCGACAGAAGTGGTGGCAGGATTTTCTGCTGTATTGGCAACGGATAGGGCTCAGGTAACAGCAATATAAAATTGCGCTTCAGACAGCGCGTGGATCTGCAACGCGGATATCATGATAAAGCGGAATGCGCAGGATATTTTTTTTGGAAGGCCTCGAAGCTCCATGTAGCGCAGAACCTGCGTGCCGCCTGGTAACCTGAACGGAACAGGGCCTCGCTGTCCTGTTTCGAAAGGTCAAACTGGGTAGTTTGAATTCCCAGTGTGGGAATATTGATTGTGCGTACATCGCTTTTTTCGTCCAAATACACTTCTTCATTGCGTGTAAACATCGTTTCAATGACTTCTAAGAGATAATCAAGCGTCCCCGTGTTTGTGCAGGTACTGTCCGCGTTGCTTTTACTTCCAAGTTTCAGGCCAAAGGTGGGAAAAACATCATTATCAAATATCCAAATCGGGAAATTGCTCAACAGTCCGCCGTCAACAATGTAACTGCAAAAATCAGGACCGTGCAGAACCGATGGCGTATAATAAAATGGGATGCTTGCACTCATGCGGACCGCCTTGGCGATTTCAAACCGCATAGGGTCGATGCCAAACTGCGGCAGGTCATCCGGCAGAATGAGCAGCTGTTTCCGTGTCACGTCAGACGCCATCACCTTCAGGCGGCTTTTCCCGTTTACGCTGACATCCGCAAACCGGAGGCAGTTTTTTTCCGCCAGCAGCCGGGCCATAAATGTTTCTATTCCGTCAGCAGTATAGATTCCCTTGCAGAGCAGCAGGCTTGCGGGTTGCCCCGCGAGCGGGAGCGATTGCAGGAGATTTTTATGGGAAAAACTGTTGTAATCGGTTTCGAGCAGAATTTTGTGCAGTTCTTTTCCGGTATAACCGGCAGCGGACAGAGCCGCGACAATTGCGCCGGCGGAGGTTCCGGCGTGGTGCTTCCATCGGTAGCCGGCCTCCTCGAGGTAACAGATTGCGCCGGCAAGCGCAATTCCTTTCACGCCTCCGCCTTCACATACCATATTTGCGTACATAAAAATCACCCCGGTACCACTATATGATACCGGGGCGTTTCGTTATGTTTTTTTAATTGTTTTTGCGGATAGAATCGTCATTTGCGACCCAGCGGTCCACATTGATAATACGGTATGTACTGTCCGTGTCCCGAATGATGACTTCCTTGATGCCGGCGTTGATAATTAGGCGCTGGCACATGGCGCAGCTGTTGGTATTTTCCAGGATTTTGCCCGTTTTAGCATCCCTGCAGGCAAGGTAGAGGGTGGAGCCAATCATATCCTTCCGGGAGGCACTGATGATGCAGTTCGCTTCCGCATGTACGCTCCGGCAGAGTTCATACCGTTCGCCGTGTGGAACGTTGAGGCGTTCACGCTCGCAGTACCCCAAATCGATACAATTTTTTCTGCCGCGTGGAGCTCCGGTATAGCCGGTTGAAATAATCTCGTCGTTTTTGACTAGGATGGCGCCATAGTTGCGTCTTAAGCAGGTTCCCCGTTCCAGAACGGTCTGCGCAATGTCAAGATAGTAATTGATTTTATCTCTTCTTTCCATGAAAATACCTCCTTGCCGTCTTATATTTTTTGAAAAATTATTTTGTTCCAAACATTCTGTCGCCCGCGTCGCCGAAACCCGGGACGATGAAACCGCGTTCGTCCAGCCTTTCATCTATGCAGCAGACGTAAAGCGGTACATCAGGATACTGTTGATTGATAAGCGCAATACCTTCCGGCGCGGCCAGCAGACTCATGACCTTGATGCTCTGCACATGATTTTCTTTCAGAATATTGATAGCTGCGCAGACGGAGCCGCCTGTCGCAAGCATGGGTTCCAGAACAACCGCTTCCGAGCTTTCGATGTCTGTCGGCAGCTTGCAGTAATAGTCCTTCGGCTGAAGTGTATCTGTTTCCCGGTAAACCCCCAGATGCCCGATTTTCAATGCCGGCATGATGCTCTCAATCCCCTCCGCCATTGCGATACCGGAACGCAGAATCGGCACCAGCGCCATTTTTGTGCCGCTGATGACCTTGGAACGGGCCGTGGCAACGGGGGTTTCGATTTCGATTTCCTTCAAGGGAAGGTCGCGTGTGACCTCATACCACATGAGGGTAGAAATTTCCTTTACCAGTTCCCGGAATTCCTTGATGCTGGTTTGGCTGTCCCGAAGCATGGTAATCTTATGCTGTATCAAAGGATGTGTCATGGTAATTACGTTTTTCATTGGTATCCCCCTACTTTTCCAGTTTGTGAATTTTATCAACCCGGTTTTGATGCCTGCCGCCTTCAAATTTTGCGTCCAGATAGGCGTCGAGTATAGCGGTTGCAAGGTTAACTCCCAGCACCCTGCCGCCGAAGGCAAGAATATTGGCATTATTGTGGCATTTGGCCATTGCTGCGGAATACTCATTGTTGACGAGCGCACAGCGAATGCCGTGAATTTTATTGGCGGAGATGGAGATGCCGATTCCGGTTCCGCAGATGACAACGCCGAACTCGTACCCGCCCGACAGGTATTCTGTGCAGACCTGCTCAGCGATATCTGGATAGTCGACGGACGCGGTGTCAAACACGCCGCAGTCCTTCACTTCGTAGCCGCGTTCCTCAAGGCGGCGGACAAGTGGCTCTTTCAGTTCGAATCCGCCGTGGTCGCTTCCAATAACAACTTTCATAATATCCTCCGTTCCGCCGCGCCGGGCGGCATGAATGATTTGAAGCTCAGATTATGTCATTTGTTTTTCGCGGTATTCCCTCTCGGCCTGCGACGGACGCAGATAGAGGGGAACCAGCTCCTGATATGGGATACAGCCGTTCTGCATGGCCTTTTTATAGCCGAGTAACGCTACGCTTGCGCCGCGAACAACACTGAGGTGGGGTGGAGCAAAGAATGCCCGGCTTTTCAGCTCGTTAGAAATCAAGTCCGTATGGACGGCCGCACCATCGCCGACGAACAGGCAGTTTTGATTTTGCTGCTGCAGATAGCCGCATAATTCATGTACGGTCATAACGCATGGCGGAAGAAGCTCCTCCAGCTCGTTTATGTTTTGGTAAATGCCGCAGACAAGCTCGTCTGCCCGTGCGAAAACAGTGGGAACCAACAGGCCATTAAAAATAGGCAAAGAACCGCACAGGATTTCCAGCGTGTTTAGGGAAACCACCTGTTTGTCAAGCGCCTGCGCAAAACCTTTCGCCGTGGCGACGCCGATCCGTACTCCAGTAAAGGAGCCGGGGCCTGCGCCGCAGGCGAAAACATCAATATCGTTTAACGTCAATTCTGTATCGGCAAGCAGCTGTTCAATCAGCGGCAACATTTTGACAGAATGTGTTTTTTTATGGTTTAAGGTATATTCACCCAAGATGGCACCGTCCCGCAGAATAGCCGCCGTTGCGGCCTGGGACGAGGTATCCATGCCAAGTACCAGCATATTAACAATGCTCCTCTATTGTAATAATCCGGACCATATCGCCCTCAGACAGCGCGCGTTCAATGCGGACGTCGGTTCTCCGCAAAGGGAGCGCCTCCGGAACACGCTCCGGCCACTCAATAATACAGATACCGCCGTTTGTGAGGTACTCGTCGAACCCGGTTTCGTACAACTCGCCGGCGTCCTCAATCCGGTACAAATCGAAATGGTAGACCATTCCGTCTTTACTTTCATATTCGTTTACGATCGTGAAGGTTGGGCTGTTAACAATATCCGCAACCCCTAGTGCGGCACACAATCCCTGTGAGAAAACCGTTTTGCCCGCGCCCAGGTCGCCGCTTAAGCACAGGACATCACCTGGACGGAGCAAAGCCGCTAGATTTGCCGCGATTTGGAGCGTTTCCGACTCGCTGTGGGATAAAAATTTTTGCATGCGTACCACCGTTTATTCTTCCCCTGTGCTGGATGCGGCAGTGTTAGCGGCCGGCGCCTGGGTTGGAGCAGCAGGCGGGGCCGTGGGTTTAACTGTCGGCTGCACGGTTGGTTTTGCTGTGGGCTTTGCGGTTGGTGCTTTTGTCTGTACGGGAGCGGTGGTTTTTTTCGTGGAACTGCCGGAAGAACCTGAACTCCCAGAACTGGAATTGGATTTCGGTGTAGAAGTGGAGGGAATCGGCGTCTGTTTTTTATAGCTTTCCAGTTCTGATTCGAGCTGAGCAATTTTCTGGTCTTTTTCGATAACCATCTGTTCCAAATCCTTATAAGAAGGCTTGGGCGTTTTGACAGCCGGTTCGCCTGAGGTAACTGCCACGTTTGGATCCTGGTTGGATTTGAGTGTCATGCTGGTGATCCAGAAGGATAAAAAGAACAATAAAACCAACAAAACAATGATTCCTATAATGAGCAATGCCTTTTTTCCGCTAGACATGGGTTTTTTTCCGTATTTCTGCATAATAACCTCCGGTGTAGATTTTGTATGATGTTTATGATATCCAATTCTATCCATACTCTAATTATTTTAATATTTTATCATAATATACCTACAAAGTAAAGAGTTTGCGGAGGAAAGTATAATTTTTTGACAAATCGTGATGGATTGTGTAAAATAAGAAGGAATTACGAAACGGACGGGAGCAGAGTTTATGAAACGGATTGCAAGTTTTACCATAGACCACAAGTAGCTGGAGGCCGGAATTTACATTTCGCGGGTGGACGGCGATATCACTACCTACGACCTGCGGACCAGAAAACCATATGTGGACGAAGTGATGGATAACGGAACGTGCCACACGGTTGAGCACATGTTTGCCACGCTTGTGCGGAACAGCGGGCTGTCGGAGCAGATTGTTTATTTCGGGCCGATGGGGTGCCAGACCGGGTTTTACTTGCTGGTTAGGAATGCACGGCACGAAGAGGTTCTGCGGGTAGTGAAGGAAACGCTGCAGGCTATTTTGGAATATGAAGGTGAAGTGTTCGGCAATTCGGAAATTGAATGCGGAAACTGCCGCAATTTGGAGCTGGCAAAGGCAAAAGTGTTGTGTGCGCAATATTTGGATGTCATTCGGGAGCATACGCCGGAGGACATGGCCTATCAGGAATATTTCTTCGCGGAGAAGGAAAGCGTGTAAAATTTATTCGGAGAATACGGAAGGCGCCTTTTGGAGCTTCTCACATATAGAAAATTGGGGGACGGGCAATTTTTTTCTTAGAAAAACGCAATTAGGACTTTACGAAACCGTTAATTTAGTGTAAAATAAATAAGTTAATGGGGCGCTGGTGAAACAGTATGTCCGGCGGGGTGGCATTTGTTTCGGATAAGACGGAATGTAGGAAACATCCGCGTTTCGCAATCGAAAGGGGCAAAATGCTGCCGGGTGCGGGCGATTTCACAGCAGCTTCGAAAGGAAAACACATTGAAAAAAGAGGAGAGGATATTATGAAAAGAATGTTAAAAGCAGCCTGCTTATTGCTGGCAACCATGTTGCTGTTCTCCGCGTGCGGACAGACACCTGCAAACAACAATGCACAGCCTTCCGCTTCCGCGGCGGCAGGAGACAAACAATTGCCGGAAAAACTGATTATGGGTGTGGATGATTCCTTCCCGCCGATGGGGTTCCGGGATGAGTCCGGTGAAATCGTCGGATTTGACATCGACCTTGCAAAAGCGGTTGGGGAGCATCTTGGGGTCACCATTGAAGTGCAGTCGATTGAATGGGCCGTCAAGGAGCAGGAACTTAACACAAAAAAAATCGATTTAATTTGGAATGGGTATACCATCAATGAAGAGAGACAAAAGCAGGTGCTATTTTCCAAGCCGTATTTGGCGAATAACCAGGTTATCGTTGTGAAAAAAGACAGCGGCTACAAAACCTTTGCCGATTTGAAAGGAAAGAAAGTGGGAATCCAGACTGGTTCCAGCGCGATGGATGCACTCGACGAAGCCACAGAATTGAAAAGCAGTCTCGGCCAGGTGGTTGAATTCAAAGAAAACGTCATGGCACTGATGGATTTGGACAAAGGCGGCGTAGATGCGGTTGCAGTCGACGAGGTCGTCGCAAATTACTATATTGCAAAAGATAAGTACAGCTTTGTACTGATGGATGAAAAGCTTGCACCGGAAGAGTACGGCATCGGCTTCCGTAAGGAGGATACGTATTTGGCGGAGGCGTTTAACAATGCGCTGTTGGAGATGCACAAGGACGGTTCCCTCGCGAAAGTTGCTGAAAAATGGTTTGGCAAGGATATTACGATTATCGGGAAATAATTTGATTGATTAAGGGGCATCGGTATGATTCAGGCTATGACATGGTCGGAGTTTTCTTCGCTGTTTGGGCAGATGGTGGGAGGCTTATGGGTCACGCTCGCTGTTTTTGGGCTGACGCTGCTGTTTTCCCTGCCGCTGGGATTATTGATTGCGCTGGGGCGGCTGATGAAAAATAAAATATTCCGTTTTCCGTTTACCGTTTATGTGCTGGTTCTGCGGGGAACGCCGCTGCTTTTGCAAATCATTGTAATCTATTTTGGGCCGTATTACTTGTTTGACCTGAACTATGACCGCTTTGTCGGAGTTGTTATCGCATTTGCGCTAAATTACGCGGCCTATTTTGCGGAAATTTACCGCGGAGGGATTCTATCGATTCCTTCCGGCCAATATGAGGCTGGGAAGGTGCTTGGTTTTACTCGGTCCAAAATATTTTTCAAAATCGTGCTTCCACAAGTTGTGAAACGGATTTTACCTCCAATCAGCAATGAGGTCATAACATTAGTGAAAGATACTTCACTGGTACATATCATT